>JAHJDS010000269.1 GCA_018812395.1 Pseudomonadota bacterium | reverse complement strand
TCCCGATCAGCAGGCCGCCGAGGATGTTGGTCAGGGTGATGATGATGCCGGCGATGGCGTCGCCGCGGACGAATTTGCTGGCCCCGTCCATGGCCCCGTAGAAGTCGGCCTCGCGGCCGATCTGCAGCCGGCGGCCCTTGGCCTCCTCGTCGTCGATCAGCCCGGCGTTCAGGTCGGCGTCAATGGCCATCTGCTTGCCGGGCATGGCGTCGAGGGTGAAGCGGGCCCCGACCTCGGCGATCCGCTCGGCGCCCTTGGTGATGACGATGAAGTTGACCACCGTCAGGATGATGAACACCACCAGACCGACGAAGTAGTTGCCGCCGATGACGAACTGGCCGAAGGACTTGATCACCGTGCCGGCGGCGCCCGGCCCCTCGTGGCCCTGGAGCAGGATGAGCCGGGTCGAGGCCACGTTCAGGGACAGCCGGAACATGGTGGTGATCAGCAGCAGCGACGGGAAGACCGAGAAGTCCAGGGGCCGGACGGTGTAGATGGCGGTCAGCAGGATCATGATGGCCACGGTCAGGTTGGTGGCCAGAAAGAGGTCCAGGGCCATGGGCGGCAAGGGGATGATCATCACCCCCAGGACGGCCACCACCACCACGGCCAGGGGGATGTCGGCCAGACCGCGGCTGCGCATTCGCTGCCACAGCGAAGGCCGGCCCTGGTTCAGGACGTCGTCGCCCATTTAGGCGGTCTCCTCTTGATAAAGGTATTGGTGATGCCGGTTCTTGAGGCGGTAGACGTAGGCCAGAATGGCGGCCACGGCCTCGAAGAGTTCCACCGGAACGGTCTCGCCGACCTCGACCTGGTAAAGGGCCTGGGCCACGGGCGGGTCTTGGACCAACGGCACGGCGTGGGCCTCGGCCAGCTCCCGGATCTTCTTGGCCACCAGGTCCTTGCCCTTGGCCGTGACCTGCGGGGCGTCCATGGCCCCGGGCTGGTAGAGCAGGGCCACGGCGTAGTGGGTCGGGTTGGTGACGACCACGTCCGCCTCGGGCACGGCGGCCATCATCCGCTGCTGGGCCATCTTCATCTGGGTCTGGCGGATGCGCTGCTTGACCAGGGGATCGCCCTCGGTCTGCTTCCACTCGTCCTTGAGTTCCTTCTTGGACATCTTGAGGTTCTTCTCGTACTCCCACTTGTTGAAGGCCCAGTCCAGGGCGGCCAGGACGACCATGATCGCCGCCGCCTTGAGAAAGACCAGGAAGGCCACCTCGCAGACGAAGTGAAGGATCTCGATCACCGTCAGATGCCCCAGGGAGGACAGGTCCTCCATCCGGCCCACGATGGTGGCGTAGGCCACGTAGCCGACGAGGACCACCTTGCCCACGGACTTGAACAGCTCCATGAGCGTCCGTTTGGAGGCGATGCGCTTGAGGCCTTTGAGGGGATTGAGCTTTTCCAGCTTGGGCTTGATCAGGCTGGGGACCCACATGAAGCCCACCTGGGCCACGCCGACCAGCAGGGCCATCACGAACACCATCACCAGTACCGGGAGCACCAGCCAGAAAAAGCCCTCCATGGCCCGGAGGGCAAAGCCCTGAATGGTGTCCATGTTCACGTCCCAGGCGTGGGCCTGGCCCAGGACCTGTCGCATGAGTCCGGTGATGTTGCGGTAGAGGTAGCCGGCCGTGGCGTACAGCGTCGCCAGTCCCGTCAGCAGGACGACCACGGCCATGACCTCGTTGCTCTTGGCCACCTGACCCTTTTCCCGGGCCTTGCGCCGCCGGCGGGGGGTCGGTTTTTCGGTCTTGTCCTGATTGCTCTGCTGCTCGGCCATGGGCGACGCCTGTCCGTCAATGTTTTGGCGAGCCCGGACGCCAAGGAATTGGCTCACCGGGGCCACCGGGACGGATGGGTTGCCGCTTCTGCCAGCTAATTCAATAAACTACGGCCTGAGTGCCCGCCCGCGGACCCGGTGGACGCCTTTCTGAATCCAGACTATAATCAAGAAGCGGGCCAAATTCTCTCCAGCCCCGGGCCGGGCCTCGCCGCCGCCGACCCGACACCGGAGCCCCCCCACCGGGATCGGGACAACCCGGCCCGAAACTTGACCGAAAGGACACAATCGGATAGAGTAACAACAACTGGCTGCCGTCAAGTTCATGATGCCGGCCCG
>JAHJDS010000268.1 GCA_018812395.1 Pseudomonadota bacterium | reverse complement strand
GGCTACATCGCCGAGCGTCCCCTGGCCACGGCCCTGTACCTGGCGGCCCGGATGGAGAAGCCCATCTTCTTCGAGGGCGAGCCGGGCGTGGGCAAGACCGAGGCGGCCCTGGCCCTGTCCCGGATCCTGGACACGCGGCTCATCAGGCTGCAGTGCTACGAGGGCCTGGACGCGGCGTCGTCCATTTACGAGTGGAATTACCCCAAGCAGATCCTGCGCATTCGTCTCGAGGAGCGCGGCGGCAAGACGGCCGAGGCAATCGACCGCATCATCTTCAGCGAGGAGTTCCTCATCAAGCGGCCGCTGCTGCTGGCCATCACCGACGCCCACAAGTCGCCGGTGCTGTTGATCGACGAACTGGATCGGGCCGACGAGGAATTCGAGGCCTTCCTGCTGGAGATGCTGGGCGACTTTCAGATCACCATCCCCGAGCTGGGGACCATTCACGCCCTCAACAAGCCGCTGGTGGTGGTCACCTCGAACCGGACCCGGGACATCCACGACGCCTTGAAGCGGCGGTGTCTGTATCACTGGATCGACTACCCCGACGCGGACAAGGAACGGCGCATCCTCCAGGCCAAGGTCCCGGGACTCGACGAAACCCTGGCCGGACAGATCACTCGGTTCATGCAGCGCCTGCGCCAGGAGGAACTGATCAAGCGGCCCGGCGTGTCCGAGACCATCGACTGGGCCGAGGCCCTGCTCCTGCTGTCCGCCGATCAACTGGCCGAGGCCGTCGTCTCCGAGACCCTGGGCTGCATCATCAAGTACCGGGAGGACCTGGAGCACTTCCAGGACAAGATCTGGGCCGACGAGCGCCGGCGGGCCGCCTACCTGGGGCCGGTTGGCTGACTAGCAGGGTGTTGAAAAACACCCAGCCAGGAGGCGTTCTTGACATCACCCGGGGTTTATTGTTGAATGAATCGTGTCTCTTCTTGGTGTAGGAGCGAGAGGCGTGAGAGCATTCATCATTTTTTACGGCGGCGGTTCGATCCTCATCCTGTCCACCTACAAGACCTTCTATCACGCCGAAATCACCGCCGGGCTCAAGGCCAACGGCATTAAAAAGTTCATCGCCTACGAAGTGGACCTTGACCTCTGCCGGGAGCGCTACGACGACCATTTCGACTTCATCAGCAAGTACCTGGGGGCCAAGGACGATTTCCGGGTCCTCGACTACAACGGCAACCACATCTTCGACACCTTCAGCTTCGAGGAGATGAAAGAGACGTTCAAGGTCACCTTCTAAATTTATTGGATGTCGGTTCAACTGGCGCCGGGTCTTTGGCCCGGCGCTTTTTACTGGACCTTCGAGTATTGGCTCATAAACGGCCCATAACCGGCGCATCCCCGACGCCGGGCGCGCCCCAGGACCTCGCTTCCGAGGGCGGCTATTGGGGGCTGCAGTTGCTGGTCGTCGCCCTGGTGGCGGCGGCCTTCACCAACATGTACGTCACCCAGCCGGTGCTGCCCGTTTTGGCCGTGGAGTTCGGAGTGGACTCGGCCGCCGCGTCCCTGACCGTTTCGGCGGTGGTCCTGGGCATCGCCTTGTCCACGCTGCCCTTCGGCGAACTGGCCGACCGGTTCCCCATCCGGCCGATCATTGTCGCCGGCGGGGCGGTCGTCTTTCTGGCCGGGCTGCTGGGGTCCCTGACCGGCAGCCTGTCGATCCTGATCGGGGCCAGATTTGTCCAGGGGTTGTTCATTCCGGCGGTCAGCGCCTGTCTGGCGGCCTACCTGGGTAAGACGTTGCCCGCCAACCGGCTGAACGTGGTCATGGGCGCCTACGTGGCCGCCACCGGCGTCGGGGGGCTGGGCGGGCGGCTACTGGGCGGCTGGATCCACGAGGTCTTGAACTGGCGCTACGGCGTCTTGGCGGCCTCGGTGGTGCTCTTGACGGTGACCCTCGTCGCCGCCCGGTGGCTGCCGGCGGCCCCCCGGCGCGGCCGGGACCAGGGTCGGGGGCCCTCCTATCTCGGTCTGCTGAGCCGCTGGGGGGTCATCCGGGTCCTGGTGGTGTCGTTCACGTCCTTCTTTGTCTTTTCCTCGGTGTTCAACTACCTGCCGTTTTTCATGGCCGCCCCCCCGATCAACGCCTCCAATGCGGTCATCACCTCGCTCTATCTGTCCTACATCATCGGGTTCGTCATCGGCCCCCTCTCGGGGCGGTTGAGCAACCGGCTGGGCAACGGGGTGACCATCGCCCTGGGGGCGTTGATCTTTGCCGCCTCGGTCCTGTTGACCCTCGTCGCCCAGCTGTGGGCCGTGGCGATCAGCCTGGTGGGCGCGTGCGGCGGTTTCTTCGCCATGCACGCCGCGGCGGTGGGTCTGGTCAATCGACGCTCGGAGGGCTCCCAGGGGCGGGCCAACTCGCTCTACGTGTTGTCCTATTACCTGGGCGGCTCGGCCGGGATCACCCTCAGCGGGTTCGTTTATCAGTGGGGCGGCTGGACGGCGGTGGTCGTTTTCGCGGTGGCGGTGCTGGTCGTTCCTTGTCTGGTCGGTCTGGGGGAGGTGTTTTTAGCTCGACCAAAGGACCCGGGCCGGCCTGACCATTGACCGTCCGGGCTGGTGGTCGATTGTCTATTGAAAGCTGGAGACAAGGGGCGGCCCGCCGCGCGGCGGGCCGCCCCAATTCGCCTCGGTTAAAATATCGGGCCGGAGTCGGCCCAGGACCCCCTACTTCACCTCGCCGCTCGCCACCGGCCGGTTGCAGTAGGTCAGCTTGAATTGCTTAAAATTCTTGGGCACGGCGAAGTAGAAGGTCGCCGTGGTCGACCGCCAGCCGGCGCTGCCCTTGCTCAGGTTGTGGCTGACGTTCAGGGTCAGCTTGCCCATGAACCTCTCGCCCACCGGGGCGAGGTAGGTCCCGGCCGCGTCGATCAGGCCGATCCATCGCGAGAACCAGAAGAAGTGGGTCGGGCTCATCCCATTGGCCCGCAAGGGCGTCAGGTTGAACCTGACCTCGAGCAGGGCGCCGTACAGATTGGTGACGGTCGTCTCCACCCGGCCGCGGGCGACCCGCCGTGAGGTCTTGACCTGGGGCACCAGGCGGACGCCGAGGAGGTTGATCTTGACCGCCGAGGCCGCCTCGGCCGCCGTCTGGACCTTGCTCGGGACCTGGATCTTGGTCGAGTAGGCCCCCAGTTTGAAGGTCAGGTCCTTGACCCCCTTGGGCACGGCGAACACGGCGTTGTAATTGACCGGCTTGACCCGGCTGCCCCACTTGTAGGCGGAGAGGTTATTAGCGCCCACCTCGAACTGGCCAAAGCGCCGGAAAAAGCCGATCATGCCCAGCGTCTCTCCCTGGGGCGTGACGACGACGATGTCGCGGTGGCTGATTCTGATCCGCCTCATCGTCGGGGTGAACTGGGGCAGAGCCGTGACGTTGACCGCCACCAGGAGTTTTCCGTCCAGCTTCAGCATCTCCTGAACACCGCCCAGGGCGAAGACCGGCAGTTGCTCGTAGGCGGTGGCCTCGACCGTGGTCACGTTCAGGGGGGATTGGGCCTTATCCTGGGCCGGCCCCGGGGCCGCGCCCAGGGTCAGCACCAAGGCCAAAACAAACAGAAACGTCGCGATTCGTTTCACTTGTACCTCCTTTCACCGGGATCGGGTAAAACTCTTGGCAATGGGTCCTTGCCGCGAACCCTCATGAATAATCCGGGTTAAAACTATCACGCCTTACCGAATTTTCAAAACACTCCGTTCATTCGGTGATGACCTCGGCCGCCCGCCCCAGGAGGCCCGCCGTGTGAACCGGCAACAGACTATCGACGAATGGTAACGCGGCCTCCATGCCCTGGCAGGTTGGTTCGTAACGGGGACTCTTGAGCAAGGGATTGAGCCAGACCACCCGATGGGCGAACCCGGCCAACCGGGCCATTTGGGCAAACATTAGTTCCGGCGTCCCCCGATCCCAGCCGTCGGAGTAGATCAGGACCAGGGTCTTGGCCGGGGCCAGCCGCGGGGCGTGGCGGAGATTGAATTCCTCGAGGGTCGAGCCGATGCGCGTTCCGCCCGACCAGTCCGGCACCCGGCGGCCGAGCAGGGTCAGGACCTGTCGGGGATCGGCGTTTCGGAGCAGACCGGTGATCTCGGTCAGTCGGGTGGCGAAGGTGAACACGCTCACCTCGCGGCCCAGGCGCCCCAGCGAGGTCACCAGGGCCAGGACAAAGGGCAGGTAGGGGTCCATGGACCCCGACACGTCGGCCAAAAGGACCAGCTTGCGCCGCCGGGGACGCCGGGCCCGGCGATAGAGGTCGACCAGTTCGCCGCCGGACTGGAGCGACCGCCGCATGGTCCGTCGAAAATGGACCTGCCTTCCTTTGCGGGCCGGCCGGTGGCGTCGGCTCCTTTTCAGGGCCAGGGGCCGGACCAGCTCGCGGATCAGGCGCCGGGCCTGCTCCTGTTCGTCCGGATCGAGTCCGGCCAGGTCCCGGTGGCGGAGGACCTCGACCGGGCTATAGGGCGCGATAAGCTCCTCGGGGGGGCTGGCCGGATCGGTCTCCTGTGCGACGCCGAGACCGGAACCGGTGTCCTCTTCCGGCGGTTGGTCGCCGTGGTGATCCTCCGGCCGGCGACCCCAAAAGACCTGGTCGAAAAATTGGTCGAACTTGGCGTACTGGCCGGGATCCTGGACCAGGTTAATTTTAAGGGCCCAGCGCAGGTCCTCCTCGCGGGAGAGGTCGATCAAGGTCAGTGAACGCATGGCGTCCTGGACCGAACCGGGATGGACCTGAGCCCCGGCCCGCTTGAGAAGTCCGGCCAGGTCCGTGACCGCCCTTGGCAGACCGCCCCCCCGGGGCGCCGGACCATCGGGGCTCGACGAAGATGAGGCCGTCATGTCTCCTTTATACACTGAACTCGTGATCTGAGCCAAACCGGTATTGATTTTAGGGGCGGGCATTGCTATATTGAAGGCAACAGGCCTCACGAAGAGGCCGTGGCCAAAACTCCATGAAGGAGGATCGTGATGAAGATTCGCAAAGTGACCAAGACGGCCCGTGGTTTGTGCAAGTGCAAGAGTTCTTGCTAGCCGGCTGAACCACCATCGGCGAAAAGGGGGCGTTGCCCCCTTTTTTTTATTGTCCGATTTTTGGGAATGGCCGCCATGAACGCGCCGCCGGATCACCCGACCAAGGATATGCTGATCCCCGTGGTCTGCCGGCCGTGGTGCGATTATTTCAAACCGGACCAAGTGGACCCGGACGAGGAGTGCGGCGGCCTGATGGCCGTGCGGGAGTTGTTGCGGCTGAAACCGGACCTGATCGAACCTGGCCCCTCGGAGGTACCGGTCAAGGGAGACGCGCCTGACGCCCGATCGGCCGCGGCCCGAGCGCTTTGCCCGGCCTGCCCGTATCAAACCCGGGACTGCGACTTCGTTGACCCCGAAGGCCCGGCCGACGCCCCGCCCTGCGGGGGCGTCCGCCTGTTGGCGGATTTTCTGGACCAGGGCCACATCGACCGGAATCTGCTGGCCCGGGCGGGCCGGG
>JAHJDS010000267.1 GCA_018812395.1 Pseudomonadota bacterium | reverse complement strand
GGATCCGGGCCCCCGAGGCGCCGATGGGATGCCCCAGGGCGATGGCCCCGCCGTTGACGTTGACGATGTCGGTGTCCAGCCCCAGGTCCTTGATCACGCTCAGGGCCTGGGCGGCGAAGGCCTCGTTGGCCTCGATGAGCCGCAGGTCGGAGACGCTCAGGCCGCCTTTTTTCAGGGCCTTTTTGGTGGCCGGGATGGGGCCGGTGCCCATGATCGACGGGTCCACGCCGGCCGTGGCGTAGGATCGGATCCGACACAACACGTCCAGGCCCAGCTCAGCCGCCTTGTCGGCCGAGGTGACGACCAACGCCGCGGCCGCGTCGTTGATGCCCGAGGCGTTGCCCGCCGTGACGGTGCCGTCCTTCTTGAAGGCCGGCCGCAGGTTGCCGAGGGCCTCCAGGGTCGACTGCCGGGGATGCTCGTCCGTGTCGAACACGGTCTCGCCTTTTCTGGTCTTGATGGTCACCGGCACGATCTCGTCCTTGAATTTTCCATTCGCGATGGCGGCCGCGGCCCGCTCCTGGGAGGTGAAGGCCAGCTGGTCCTGGTCCTCGCGGGACAGGCCGTACTTGGCGGCCACGTTCTCGGCGGTGATGCCCATGTGGTATTGGTTGAACACGTCGGTCAGGCCGTCGTAGACCATGCCGTCCCGGAGCTTGCCGTCGCCCATGCGCAGGCCCCACCGCCCCTTGGTGAGGTAGTAGGGGCAGATGGACATGTTCTCGATCCCGCCGGCGACGACGATTTCGGCGTCGCCGCATCCGATGGCCTGGGCGGCCATCATCACCGATTTCAGGCCCGAGGCGCAGACCTTGTTGATGGTCGTGGCCACCCTCTCCTGGGGGATGCCGCTGTGGATGAGGACCTGGCGGGCCGGGTTCTGGCCCAGACCGGCGGTCAGGACGTTGCCCAGGATGACCTCGTCCACCTGGCCCGGGGAAACCTGAGCCCGGTTCAGGGCCTCTGTCACGGCCACCACGCCCAGCTCCACGGCCGGGGTATTGGCCAGCGTGCCGCCGAACCGGCCGATGGCCGTTCGGGCCGCACCGACGATGACTGCATCAGACATGTTTGTGAGTCTCCATAATTGAACGAATCAGTTGCGCTCGACGATCAGGCTGACCGCCTCGCCGCCGCCCAGGCACAGCGAGGCCATGCCTCGCGCAACGTCGCGGCGGATCATCTCGTGAATCAGGGTCACCAGGACCCGGGCGCCCGAGGCGCCGATGGGGTGCCCCAGGGCGATGGCCCCGCCGTTGACGTTGGTCGTCTCCTCGGGCAGGCCCAACTCCTTGATCACGGCCACGGTCGAGGAGGCGAAGGCCTCGTTCACCTCGTGCAGGTCGATGTCGTTGACCTGAAGCCCCGCCTTTTTCAGCACCCGGGGGATGGACAGGAGCGGGGCCACCAGGACGTACTTGGGGTCCAGGCCGGCCGCCCCTTGGGCCCCGACGGTAACCATCGGTTTCGATCCCAGGGCCGCGGCCCGCTCGGCGGACATGACCACTACCGCCGCCGCGCCGTCCGAAATTTTTGACGAGTTGCCGGCCGTGACCAGGCCGTCCGGCTTGAAGGCGGGCCGCAGGCCGGCCAGGGCCTCCAGGGTGGTTTCCCGGGGCCCCTCGTCAATGTCGAACACGGTCTCCCCTTTGCGGGTCTTGACCGTGACCGGAACGATCTCCTCGGAAAAACGGCCGGCAGCCCAGGCCTCGATAGCCCGCTGGTTGGACCTGAGCGAAAAACGGTCCATGTCCTCCCGGCCGACGCCGTACTTCTCGGCGCACAGCTCGGCGCTTAGGCCCATGGGAAAGTCGTTGATGTGGTCCCACAACCCGTCGTGCATCATGGCGTCGACCACTTTGCCGTCGCCCATGCGGTAGCCGGTCCGGCCCCGCATCAGCATGAACGGGGTCAGGTTCATGTTCTCCAGCCCGCCGGCGACGATCACGTCGGCGTCGCCGCACTGGATCGCCTGGGCGGCGAGCATGACCGCCTTCAAACCGGAGCCGCAGACCTTGTTGACCGTGATCGCCCCGGTCATGTAGTCCAGGCCGGCCCGGAGCGTGGCCTGGCGGGCCGGGTTCTGCCCCAGACCATGGGGCAGGACGTTGCCCATGATCACCTCGTCCACGTCCTTGTTGGATATGCCGGCCCGGTCGATGGCCTCGAGGATGACGATTTTGGCCAGGTCCAGGGCCGAGGTTGTGGCCAGGGCGCCGCCGAAGTTGCCGATGGGTGTCCGACAGGCGCTGACAATGACAACTGGCATGAATGTCCTCCTTGCCCCGGGGGGCGACCATGGTCCGGCAACATCAAAGGGATGGGAGATTCGATAACCTACATTGAACCGTGGATTATTGTCAACCCTGGCCGCTGGCCGAAAAAGTACCGTTTCCGACGGCCCAGATGTGGGTCGAACCCACCGAAAAATTTGACTAGGCCGGCCATGAGTCCGTATATTTAAGCCATATTCAGGAGGTATGTTTTCGGGGGCCTGGAACGAAAGACCGCGTGTCGACTAATGTCAACATCGGGTGCAGCATGACCAGAACTCTCCTGTCCGTCGGCCTGGCCGCGGCCCTGATCGTGGTGGCGGCGGGCTGCGTCTCCACCAACTACCGAGGCGTGGCCGTTTTTCAGCACAACGTCAAGGCCGGAATGAGCGAGGGGGAGGTCCGGTCCGTGCTGGGCGACCCGCAGGGGGTGACCATCCCCCTGAGGCCTCGGCTACAGGGCTGGATGAAGGTCATGGAGTTCACCCTGGTCTACGGCGGCGAGCCCGGCTGTCCCGAGACCGAGATCGGCAACGCCCTGCTC
>JAHJDS010000266.1 GCA_018812395.1 Pseudomonadota bacterium | reverse complement strand
GTTGCTGGCCAATGCCCAGAGGATGGCCCACCTGGGCGGTTGGGAGTGGGACGTCGGTACGGGCGAGGTCGAGTGGTCCGAAGAGGTCTACCGTATTTTCGGTCTCGATCCCACCAACTTTCAGCCGACCATAGACTCGGTTGTCCGGCGTTTCCATCCTGATGACCGTCATCTTTATTAGAAGGTGTTGGCCCACCTCCGGCATGATCCGGAGCGATTCATCTTCGAGGCGCGCATTGTGTTGCCGGACGGCGGACAACGAGCGCTGATTTCCACTTGCCAAGGGCACTATGACGATGACGGTAAACTGGTCCGGATTTCGGGCACGGTCCAGGACATCACTGAGCGAAAGCAGGCCGAGGAGGCCCTACAGGAGAGCGAGCAAAAGTATCGCCGCATCGTTGAAATGTCCCCGGATGCATTTATGGTGGCCGAATTGTCCGGCCGTATTCTGGCCACCAACGCCCAGTTGGCGGCGATGCACGGCTTCTCCGACGTGGACGAGATGAGACAACACCTACACTCTGCCCTGGACCTTGTTGCTCCCTCCGAACGGGTCCGGTTTGTGCTGGCCCTGAAGGAGGCTTTTGACACCGGACAGAGCACATCCGGCGAATACCTGTTCCGACGCAAAGACGGCGCCGAGTTCCCGGTCACTTTCCGGGCTTCGGTCCTGACGGACGAGCATGGTTCAAGCCTGGGCTTCATCTCACTGGCCAGGGACATCACCGAGCGCAAGCGGGCCGAGGAGGCGCTTCAACGGAGCGAACTCCACTTACGCGCCATTTTCGACAGTTCCCATGATGCCATCGTAACCCTAGATAGTGAGCGGGTGATTACCTCGGCCAACCCCGCTTTCTTCAAAACGTTCGGATATGAACCGTCCGAGGTGATCGGCCGGTCCGTCGAGTTGTTGCACCTCTCCCAGGAATCATTTGTCGAATTTGGCCGGAAGGCCTATTCCACCCTGCAACAGACGGGTTCTTGGCGGGGAGAATGGCAATACAAAAAAAGTGACGGGACCGTCTTCCCCATAGAAAGCCACATGTCCACGTTAAATATACCGTCCGACAAATTGATAGGGTATGTATCTATTATGCGAGATATTACGGAACGCAAACACAACGAAGAGAAGCGGGAAAAGTTGCTGGCTGAACTGGAAGAAGCCTTGTCAAAGGTAAAACAGCTTAGTGGCATGCTCCCCATCTGCAGCAACTGTAAGAATATTCGCGACGACCAGGGATATTGGCAGAGAATCGAGGCTTATATCGCAGATCATTCCGACGCGCTGTTTAGTCACGGGATTTGCCCTGATTGTATGAAAGAACTTTACCCGGAATGGTATGGAGAAATAGTTGCTCAGGACCCCGATCTATTGGGTAAGAAATAGTCAGCCGTCACCGAGATATCGCTAATTGATTTTTCGTGACCTAGCCAGTCAACCAATAGTAAAGGCTGCGGATCGAGGGACCCGACTGCCCATTGGTTTCAGCCTTGAGTGGCCGTGATTTGCCTCTTCCTGGACGATCCGCCTCAGCCGCGTTAAAGCCTATAACCCCCCTTAATGACGCTATCGCCCTGGTGTCCTGGACCAAAGAGAAACGGGGGTTAGGGCCATAAACCATAGACCGGGTCAGGGTCGCCTTCGGGGAGCCCTTTAGTTTCAGGCCCTGAGCCGCGGCCCGAGCGATACTTTCTCAATGGGCATATACTGACGTCAACTAGTCAGGTATTTGCGAACACGATATTCTCTATGAAAAAAAGGTGTCCCTATAACCATACATTCGCGTCTCACATTTTCTTCAAATCAGGGCCGTTTCTAAATGATTATATTGCCAAGTCGCACCATTTTTAAGACGAATCACGCCGGAAGTCATTTTGTCATGGCCGGTCATAGCCGGTTCAAAAAAATCGGCCCCAAATTAAGCGGCTGCCCAAAAAGACTCGACCGTGGTGTCTAACTCTTTATTTGAATAAAACTCCCTCAGGCCGACCAGGTCGCCACCTTGGCCAAGGGCTTGATGAATCGCTGGCCCAGGCTGTAGGTATACGCCCCCTGGCAGGGAATCAGCAGCACGTCCCCCTCCTCAATATCCGCCCCGAAATAGGCCGAACCCCAGACGTCGTGCGGGGTGCACAGGGAGCCGCAGATCAGACACGGCCGCTCCTCGTCCGCCGGCCGGGTCAGGTTGATCACCGGGAAATACTCGTTTTCAAAACGCTCCCAGCCGATGATGTTGGTCCCGCCGTCGGTGATGACCAAATCCTGAGCCTTCTTGTCGACTACCCGCAGCAGGAGGTGCATCGCCTCGTGGGACAGCCAGCGCCCGGGCTCGGTGTAGATCTGAAACTCGGCCACATGGGGGCGAATATGCTCCCTGATGGCCCGGCCGATCTCTTGGGCAAAGGTGTCGAGCGGCGCCGCCCGGTTGACGAAATGCCCGGTCGAGGGCGGCCCGCCGGGCTCGACCGCCTGGGCCAGCCGTCCCGGGGGGGTGCTGGCCCAGGTCAGCCACTCGCCCTTGGGCGGCCAGAAGCCGCCGCCGATGTCCAGGAACTCGATCGCCCGTCGTTGCGCGGGGCTCATGTCCGCCAGGCTCCGACCCAGCCGGGCCAAAAAATCCACCTGGGCCGAGGGGTCGAGGTTCCAACTGGTGTGGAACTGTAGTCCGCCCAAGGCCACATGGGGCCGGGCCGCGGCCGTCTCGAAAAATTCCTCCAGCCTGGTGAGTGGGATACCGAACTTTCGCCACAGGCCGCTCTCCTGGGTGGTCAGGCGGACCCCGGCCCGGACCATGACCTCGCGCCCGGCGGCGGCCTTTTCCAGCCGCTCCAATTCGCCAAAACTGTCGATCAGGACGGTCACTCGGTCGGCCCGGGCCACGGCCAGGTCGAGTTCGCCGGCGGTCTTGCCCGGCCCGCTGAACACTATCTCAGCGGCCCCGGCCTCGAGGGCCAGTTCCAGCTCCAATCCGCTGGACACGTCCAGACCGAGTCCGAACCCGGCCAGGGCCCGGGCTACCTCGGGGTGATTGTTGGACTTGACCGCATAAAAGACCTGGACCGACCCGAGGTGTGCCTCAAAGGCGGCCTTGAACCGGGCGGCCCGTTCCAAGAGGGTTTTTCGGTCGAAGAGATACAGGGGCGTGCCGTGGGCCTGGGCGGCGGCCAGGAAGGCGGGCGCCCGATCCAGGAATTTTTCCACGAACTCCTTCAACTCCGCGGGATCGAGGACCGGCGGGGCGCGGCGCAACGACTCGGCCGCCTTTTGGAGTATGTCATCAGGCATGATTTTCAGCCAGACTGATCCGGAGCAGGCCGCCGATCTCCTGGCATTGGGTCAGCATGTCCCCCCGGCCGTTGGGTTCAAAGATGACGTGACCCAGCACCCGGGACTCGTAATCGTCCGGCGGCAAGACGATTTGGTGGCCGGGCCCGTTTTTCAGAAAAACCTCCCTGACCCGGCCGTCCCGGTGAAGCAGCCCGGGGTCGATTTCCTGGATCCGACCGACCTGGGTGGCCAGGAGACGCAGCCCGGCCAGGCGTGTCCAGGCCGAGGCCTCGGGTATGGCCGGCCGCGATCCGGCCGCGAAGTCGAGGGCCACGGCCAGCATGTCCAGGCCGCAGCACTGCCGGATCAGGGGCGGAAGACAATCGCCGCCGGGCCGGGGGGTCATCTCCAGGAGGTAGGCCGCCCCCTCGGCGACGATGAAATCGACCATGCCCATGGTCCGGTCCAGGCCCAGGGCCCGGGCCGCGTCCAGGAACCGGCGGCCCAGGCGGTCCGGATCGATGGCGTCCGGAAGCTCGCCCGGCACCACGTAGGCCAGGGTGGTCCCGGCCGTGGGTCCCGGGGCCATGACCTTTTGGGCGACACGGATGATTTGAAGGCGGCCTTGGTCCAGGATGAAGTCAGCGCTGTACTCCTGGCCAACGATGAATTCCTCGGCGCACAGGACTCGGCGGGGGTCGGGTTCGCCCGGGTCGTCGGCGGCCGACGTATACATTCGCTGGTCCGGGTGTCCGGACAGGCGCGAAACGATGGTCTCCCAGGCCCGGGCGCCGGCGGCCCGGTCCGGGCAGATAAACACCAACTCGCTGCCCGAGCCGGTCAGGGGTTTCACTACCACCGGACCGCCGACCTGTTCCTGAAAGGCCGACAAGGCGGGCAGGTCCGGGATCATCGCCGCCCGGGGACAGGGAATTCCGTTCCGCCGCCAGATATCTTTGGAAATAAACTTGCTGCGGCTGGCCCGGATGGCGTTTTTCGGGGGGAAGGGCAGGTCCCAGGCCTCGGCCAGGCGGGCCGCCAGTTCCAAGGACTCGCAGTCAAAGCAGGCCACGCCCTGGGGGACGTACCCGTAACGTCGGGTGTGTTCCCGGACGCGCTCGATGACCGGGCCAGGCCGTAACAGATTACACCCGATTTCCTCATCGTCCCCGGGGGTGGGCTGAGTTGCCTGGCTCCGCAGTTTCGGATCAATCACGAACACGGCCCGGCCGGGGCACTGCCGCCCGATGTAATCGACGTAATCCGGGGTGGTGCCCACGACCAGGACGCGGCGCTCAGGCATTGGCCGCCAGTCGGTCGGCCGCCGGCACCATCGTCCGGGCCGGGGCCCGAGAAAGGTTTGACCTCAGGTAGAGGGGGCGGGGGGTCAGGTGGAACTGAGTCTTCCAGTTGAAGTCACCGCACAGGAAGTCCACCCGGGACAAACGCTCCCGGCAGGCGAAGGCCATGTGATGCCGGTTGATCAGCTTGGCCACGCCCGGATAGCGGCGGTTGGTGCCGCCGGGGTAACTGCTGGTGCTGTAGTCAGCGGTGGGCGCGCAGTAGGCCGAGGAGCTAAGGCGGCTATTAAAGGCGAAACATACAAGGCTGCTTATGACACCATAAAAGCCGCAGAAGAGCGCGCAGTTGAGGAGGTCGCTGAAGGTGTGAAGGCAGCTC
>JAHJDS010000265.1 GCA_018812395.1 Pseudomonadota bacterium | reverse complement strand
GTGTTATAATTCGCTCTGATTCGATTCTGTATCAACTAAAAATAACGGGCCCCGGACGAGCCACTGAATGACGGCTCGCCGGGGCCGAAAAGTATCCGGGATGGTCCGGCGTTTAGCCGCCGCTGACCTCGATCTTGCGCGGCTGGGCCGGCTCGATCTTGGGCAGGACCAGGGTCAGGACGCCGTTGTCCATCGAGGCCTCGATCTTGTCCTGATCGATCACCTCGCTCAGCGAAAAACGACGATAGAACCGGCCGACCCGGTACTCCTCCAGAAGCACCTGCTCGGTCTCGGACTCGGCCGGCACCTGTCCCGAGATGGTCAGGATGCCGTCCTTGAGGTCGACGTCCAGTTCGGCCGGCTCGACCCCGGGCAGATCGGCCAACAGGACCAGCTTGTCCGGGGCCTCGTAGATGTCCACGGGCGGGGTGAAGACCGGACCCTCCTGGGTGGGCTCACCCTCGACCTCCACCTTGTCCACGGGTTGGAACTCTTTATCGTTCATGGTCATCCTCCGACTACTTGGCCTGAACACTGATCTGGCGGGGCTTGACCTCGGACGCCTTGGGCAACGTGATGCGAAGCACCCCGCTCTTGACCTCCGCCCTGACCGTGTCCGGATCGATCCGGGTCGGTAGGGCCACCTGGCGCCGGAAGAAGCCGAAGTCCCGCTCCCGGCGATGGACGCTGACCTCTTTGCCCATGTCGGTCGGTTTGCGCTCGCCGCGAAGGGACAGGGTCTCGCCCTCGACCGAGATGTCCAGTTGATCGGGCGCCACGCCGGGCAGTTCGGCCCGAACGTAGACGTTGTCCTTGTCCTGGCTCAGGTTGACGGCCGGGAAGACGCCCGCCGTCCTGGTGGCCGCCCGATTGGTGAACAGGCGGCGACTGACACGGTCCAGCTCGCCGCTCAGGCGGCTGAGTTCAGCCAGGGGGCCGAACCGGGACGCCGACGGATTCCACCGAAAGATAGTCATGCTGTCCCTCCAAAATGACGGTTTTTTTACCTGACGGACCTCGTCGGCCGAGGTCCCCGGCATTCGCCCCGGGACGGCCCGCCGGAGCGCCCCGGGCGGATCCATGACGACCTCACACTTGGTAGATAATCATTTCCCGGCGAATGTCAATGGGGCCGGAACGGTCGGCCGGCAACGGGCGGGGTTACTGATAGCGGGTGACCCGGATGGTGACCGCGTCGGGGCCGGAGTTGACCACCAGCAGTTTGTAGCGGTGTTTGTTCACCGTGAAGGCGTAGGATTCGGTGCGGCTCAGCGGTTTTTGGAACGCCTTCTGGTCGGCATAGGGGGTGATGACCAGGACGGCCTTCTTACGCTCGCCGTCCCAGCCCTTGTAGCTCACCGAAAACTGCCGGTCCAGGGAATCGACGATCTTGTTGCTTTGCAGCGTCTGGTTGTCGATCACGGTCACCGTCTTGATCTGGGGGGCCTTGCCCCCCACGACGGGGATCAGGTTCTTCTTGATCAGGGTCAGTTGACGGTCACAGCTCTGCCACCTGGCCCGATAGGCCTGATAATTGTCCTGGCACTTGGTCAGCTCCGGATTCTGGCCGGTGTCGGTCGGCGTCCGGTCGGAGCCGTGGAAGGCCTCCCAGATCTGGTAACTGACCCCGACGCTCATCAGCACCAGGATCACGGCCACGGCCATCAAGGCCAAACGGCGTTTTTTGTCCACGGTCAACGGTCTCTCCGCGCGCGGGTTCCCTTTCCGGGACCCAGTTCAATGTAAACCAAAGGCGCGGCGGGCGCAAGGCGGGGTCAGGTCCGGATCAACTCGTGATAGAGACGGCCCAGGTCGGCCGCGAGCCGGGACTTGTCGTAGGTCAGCCTGACGTGACGTCGGCCCAGGGCGCCGAGGCGGGCGGCCAGGTCCGGGGGATCCATCAGGCAGGCCAGGCCCCGGGCCAGACCGACGGCGTCCCGGGGTGCGGCCAACAGCCCCCGGTGGTGAACACTGAACCCGTCCTGAACTGCCAACTGGGGGCCGACCACGTCCGGCACGCCGCCCACGGCCGTGGCCACCACCGGCCGGCCGGCGGCCAGGCCCTCGATCAGGGACAAGGGCGTGCCCTCGTTGTCCGAGGTGAGCAGGACCGCGTCCAGGCCGGGGAAGAAATTTTCGGGATCGACCAGCGGGCCCAGGAGCCGAAAGCGATTCCCCACCCCGGCCTCTTCCGCCCGCCGGGTCAGGGCCGCCGTCTGGTCCGGGGGGCCGCCGCCGATGAGCACGAACCGGCAGCGCTCATAGTGCTCGGGCGCCACCTCCCGCAGGGCCGCGGCCGCGTCCACCAGCAGGCCGTAATTCTTGACCGGGGCCACCCGCCCCACGGCGCCGACGACGATCTCATCTTCCTGGAAATCGAATCGGCGGCGCCAAAAATCCCGACCCGGGGCCGGGTCGTCCCACAGCGAGGTGTCCACGCCCAGGGGGATGACGACCATCTGCCCGGGCCGGCCCACGCCGTAGGTCAGGTGGATTTCCTCGTACTGGCGGCGGCTGATGGCGACGATCCTGTCCGTGGCCAGCCGGGCCAGGAGACGCTCGATCCTCAGGAAGAGGCCCCCTCGCAGCCTCCCGAAATAGGAGTGAAAGGTGTGGCCGTGAAAGGTGTGGACCACCCGAACCGGCGGCCGGAAGGCCAGCCGCCGCCCCAGGTTGTAGACGAACGCCGCCGCCCGACCGACGAATCCGGCCTTGGAGGTGTGGGTGTGGACCAGGTCGGGCTTGGTCCTGACCAGGATCTCGAGGCAGGCCAGAAGCGATTTGGCGTCCCGCACCGGGTGGAGGCTCCGGCCCAGAGTGGGGACCACCACCGGCTCGACCCCGGCCGCCCGGATCAGGGGCGTCATGTCGTCCTCGCCCGGCTCGACCTGGCCGCAGACCAGGGTCTGCCGGAACACGGCGGGGTCCATTTCCCGCAGGAGCCAGGTGACGTGCTTGGCCGGGCCGCCCAGGTTCAAACGGGCGATCAGGCGCAGGACGACGATCGGGTTCGGGGTGGTCACGGGATCGATTGTGACAAGATGGGCGGGGAATGGCAAGTCATCTGCCCCGGACCTCCGCCCTTTGGGCATCGATCCGGGTGAACCAAGGGCTTGGCCGGGGTCCAGGCCGGTGTCTCATTAATCCGGATCGCCCGGCACGAGCGGCGGTTGGTCTGGGGGGTGGAGATCTTTATTTTTAGACCACTGCTCCCACCACTATGGGGTTTTGCTGTTTGGTGAAGCCGAGACAAAACGAAACGACCCGGTAATTCGACCTATTAATAAACCATTTTCATCTAATAAATATTTTTCCTCGATCTCCTTATTGTCCAAGTGGTTAACCACTTTCAGCCCTCGTTTTTCTAAAAACGATTCCATTTTACCTTCATTAACCACAAATTTGAATCTCTCATCTGAATGATACTTCCTCATAGTTTGAGCCAATTCCTTGGCCCCATAATAATTATTAATGTTCTCCTCTGAAATTGAGATAGCGTAGTCAAATGCGATAACGCTTTCACTATGTGAAGAATGACTTACAAATTCCAACGTTGCATCGACTGATTTCGGCTCAAGATAATAGCATACCCCTTCCCACAAAAACAGCGTTTTCTTGTCATTCTCATATCCCGCTGTTTCTAAAACGGTTTTCAATGATTCTTTGTCAAAATTAATGGGAACGAATAGGGCATGACTCGGAATGTTCAACCGCGCTTTTTTTAAGCACTTCTTTTTTCTGTTTTGAGTTGTCGCCACATCCAATTCAAATATTTTAGTGGCATTATTTAACTTTGCAAAACGATATGCCCTGGTATCGTATCCGGCGCCAAGCAGCACGATTTGGGGTATATTCTCCTTCAAGGCATCGATAAAAACACTGTCGAAATATGCTGTTCTGCCAATCAGATATTCATGCATCCCTGGTAAAAACTTATTCATTTTGTTTTTCACTTTGATCCTGATATTCTTAAATTTAATAAAAAATTTCATATGAGAGGGCAAGAAATATTCAGCCAAATCGTCCGGCCCAAATCTTTCGTTTTTATATTCCTTATTGGCGAGGGCTCTACGTAGAGCGGCTAATATGGCCGTTTTGGAATGCCTTTGTTCAACCCCTTTTTTGGACATTTATTTCTTCATTTTTTTAAGCAATCTAAACGCGGTGTGGTCCGCCTCGGCTCTTGGATAATCATTGGTCGTGACACTATCACGGCCAGCCTAGAGGCTCAACTCTTATCCGGTCAGAATGCAAACCACTTCCCTTCTTGGCCTCACCGCCAGGTCCGCCTTACTTGTCGGGACAGCCGAGCACGGCCCGGTAATGAAGGCTCAGAGGGCGGGCCGCGCCACTTCACGCCACAGGATGAAGCCGGTGTCGGAGGTGAGCTTGGCCCCTCGATCCACAATCCAGGACTAAATAATTGATCGACTCAGAGTCGGAGCAGGGTCGGCGGCGGCTTGCCCTTTTCGATCTTGTCCCCCACGGCCTGGCCGCATCGGGCGCAGAGGTACTCGTACTTCTCGCCCTCGGGCAGAATCAGCAGCAGTCTCTTGCGGACCGGCATGGCCGCCCGGCAGCGGGGGCAAAACAGGGCCGTGGCCTCGAGGTCCTCGAACTGCCGCGGCCCTTGCCCGGGCCTCGGTGGGTGTGGCGGTTTGGTGGGCATGATAATTCCTTCCTGATAAGATTGATAAATCGGGGGAGCGGGGTTGTCAAGCCGGACCATCTCGGATACTCTGACATGGTCCTAAATGACGACGGGCCGGCAACTCATCCAGACGTTCCCTTGTTAGAAATTTGGCAACCCGCGGCGCGATAATTCCCGTCGCGGCCCAGACCAGGGAGGCGACATGAAGATCAAGCGCATCGCCCACATCGGCGTGGCCGTGGCCGACGTCGATGAAGTGGAAAAGGTCTACACCGACAAGCTGGGGCTGGGTGGCGCCACCCGGGAGACCCTCGACTGGATGAACCTGGAGGTGGCCTTCGTGCCCATCGGCCAGACCAACATCGAACTGGTCCAGTCCACGATCGAGGACGGGGTGATGAAGAAATACATCGAGAAAAAGGGCGAAGGCGTCCACCACATCGCCCTGGAGGTGGACGACGTGGCCGCGGCCACCGAGGAACTCAAGGCCCGGGGCGTCCGGATGGTCCACGACACCCCCCAAAAAGGGGCTCACGGCGCGCTGATCAATTTCCTGCACCCCAAGGAGACCCACGGCGTATTCATCGAGCTGTGCCAGTACCCCGAGGGCGACCACTGAGCGCCGGGGCGGCCGGCGCCGTCCACCGGAGACCTGTCGTCTTGACGCGGATTGGTCTCGGAGATAAATTAATAATTTAGACCGGTAAACCCTACTTCGAGGGACAAGATGTGGGACTACACCGAAAAGGTCAAGGAGCATTTCCTCAATCCCCGCAACGCGGGAGAACTCGAGGACGCCGACGGGGTGGGCGAAGTGGGCTCCATGGCCTGCGGCGACGCCTTGAAACTGATGATCAAGGTCGACGAGGCGGGCCGGATCAGCGACGCCAAGTTCAAGACCTTCGGCTGCGCCTCGGCCATCGCCAGCTCATCGGCCCTGACCGAGATGATCAAGGGCAAGACCGTGGACGACGCCCGAAAAATCACCAACAAGGACATCGCCGAGTACCTGGGCGGGCTGCCCCGGGAGAAGATGCACTGCAGCGTCCTGGGGGAGCAGGCCCTGGCCGAGGCCATCGCCAATTTCCGGGGCGAAAAGCCCAAGGCGATGGCCGAGGGCGAGATCGTCTGCGAGTGCTTCGGCGTGACCGACAAGGAGATCGAGCGGGTGGCCCTGGCCAATGACCTGACGACCATCGAGGAGGTGACCGACTACACCAAGGCCGGCGGCGGCTGCCAGAATTGCCACGAGAAGATCGCCGAGATCCTCGAAAAGGTCCAGGCCAAGCGCCTCCCCCTCCCCGAAGCGGTCGGCCCCAAGAGGATGACCAACATCCAGAAGATGCGTCTGGTCGAGGAGACGATCAACCGCGAGATCCGGCCGGCGCTTCAGGCCGACGGCGGCGACCTGGAACTGATCGACATCGAAGGCGACACCGTTTTCGTTTCGCTCCGGGGCGCCTGCGCCTCCTGCGCCGCCTCGGACTTCACCATGAAGCAGTTCGTGGAGCAGAAACTGCAGGAATTCGTGGTGCCGGACATGGTCGTCGAGGAGGTCAAGCCGTGAGGGTCGTCTACCTGGACAACAACGCCACCACCCGGGTCGCCCCGGAGGTGGTCGAGGCCATGACGCCGTACTTCGGCGAACGGTACGGCAACCCGTCGAGCATGCACTCCTTCGGCGGCCAGGTGGGCAAGGTCATCGAGGAGGCCCGGGCCCGGATGGCCGACCTGATCGGGGCCGACCCCGGGGAGATCATCTTCACCTCGTGCGGCACCGAGGCGGACTCGACCGCCCTTTACGCGGCGCTGGGGACCCACCCGGACCGGAGCCACGTCGTCACCACCCGGGTCGAGCACCCGGCGGTCTTCGGCCTGGCCCAGCACCTGGAAAAAGAGGGCTACGCGGTCACCTTCCTGCCGGTGGACCGGCAGGGCCGGCTGGACCTGGACCAGGCGGCCGAGGCCATCACCGACCAGACGGCCATCGTCAGCGTCATGTGGGCCAACAACGAGACCGGGGTCATCTTCGACGTGGAACAAATCGCCCGGATGGCCAAGGCCAAGGGGGCGGTCTTTCACACCGACGCCGTCCAGGCGGTGGGCAAGATCCCGATCAACCTCCGCGACTCGGCGATCGACATGCTGTCCCTGTCCGGCCACAAGCTCCACGCCCCCAAGGGAGTCGGCGTGCTCTACGTCCGCAAGGGCACAAAATTTACGCCCTTCTTGCGGGGTGGGCACCAGGAGCGGGGCCGCCGGGCCGGCACGGAGAACGTGGCCTCGATCATCGGCCTGGGGGTGGCCAGTCGTCTCGCCGCCGAGCGCCTCGGCGAGGAGAACGCGCGGGTGGCCGCCCTGAGGGACCGCCTGGAAAAGGGTCTGATCGAGAGGATACCGGCGGCCTACGTCAACGGCGACCCGGAAAACCGCCTGCCCAACACCACCTCGATCAGTTTCGAGTTCGTCGAGGGCGAGGCCATCCTGCTCTTTCTCAACGAGACCGGCATCTGCGCCTCGAGCGGTTCGGCCTGCACCTCGGGGTCGCTCGAGCCGTCGCACGTCCTGCGGGCCATGGGCGTGCCCTTTACCTGCGCCCACGGCTCGATCCGGCTGTCCCTCTCGGTCTACAACACCGACCGGGACGTGGATACGGTGCTCGAGGTCATGCCGGACGTCATCGCCAGGCTGCGGGCCATGTCGCCCTTCTGGGCCGAGCGGTCCGAGGGCCGGAGTGGCTGATGTCTGCCGGAGCCCCCGGTCCTCGCCCTGGGCCGTGATGAGCCATATTGGAAAACAATAGTGCCGATCGTCGGTCCGAGATTCAATCCCGGTCAATGGGGATAGAGGGGCGATAACGGTTCATGTTACGGCGTCTCAGCCTTGGTCTGCGCATCAGCGCCGCGGTGTTCATCTGTTCGCTGCTGGCCCTGTCGCTGATGGGGGTGGGCTTTGTCATCGAGTCGCGGCGGGAGCTGAGACGGTTCATTGTCCGGGATCTCGCCCAACGAAGCGACATGATCATGGCCCTGGTGGCGGCCGACCACCGGATGATCACCCTTTACCAACGCGTTGAAAATCGAATCATCCGCCGCCACCTGATGCATCTGGCTAAGGACTACCTGAACCTCTGCCGCCTGGCCTACGCCGCGGTCCTGCAGGGGCCGTGGACCGACCAACAGGCCCGGGCCGCGGTGCGGCACATCTTGTTGGCCCAGAAAATCGGCCGGACCGGCTACCCCTTTGTCTGGGACGTGTCCCACTACCCGCCCGCCGCGGTCTGGGACCATCTCGACTTCCCGCCCCGGATCGTCCTGGCCGTTCACCCCAAGATACAGGGCCGGGACGTGGGTCACGTCCCCTTCGTGGCGCGGGGCGCGGCCATGCGGACCGGGTACCTGGAGTATAAATGGGCCAACCCCGGCGAACCGGCGCCCCGGGACAAGGCCATGGGCCTGGCCTACTTCCGTCCCTGGAACTGGGTCATCGCCGCCTCGGCCTACAAAAACGAGTTCACCTTCCTGGTTCAGCCCACCTTTTACCGGAAGAACCGGGACAATTTGATCCAGACCGTCGCCTCGTTGAACGTCGGTCGGCAGGGCTACGCCTTTATCATCACCCACAAAGGCCGGGTGCTCGCCCATCCGAAGCTCACCGGACCGGGAAAGATCTCCCCCCGGGACGTCCGGCGCATTTTGGCCCCAAAGGGTCGCCGCGGCCAACTGACCATTCGGCGGGGGGGACGGGCGGAGTTGCTCTTCTGGCAGCGGTTCAAGCCCTACGACTGGACGATCGTCACGGCCATTCCCCGCCGGGAATCGCTCGGGGTGCCGCTGGAAACGGTGACCCGGACGGGGGTGGTCGTCTCCCTGGTCGTGGCGGGTGTCTTTGTGCCGTTGCTGTTACTCTTGGTCAGCCGGGACCTGATCGCCCCCCTGCGGAGGCTGATTCGGATCACCAACCAGGTGGCCACCGGCGATTTCGACGTGCCGGCCAGGATCACCCGTTACGAGGACGAGATCAGCGAGTTGGGGCGGGCCGTGGCCCAGATGGCGGCCCGGCTCGAGGACATGGTCGTCCGGCTGGGCGAATCCGAGGAGGAGTACCGGCGGCTGTATCTGGACTCCCACCAGACGTCCCAGATGTACCGCTCCCTCCTGGACGCCTCGCCCGACCCGATCGTCGTCTACGACATGGAGGGAAGTCCGACCTACATCAACCCGTCCTTCACCCGGGTCTTCGGCTGGACCCTGGATGAACTCCAGGGCCGACGGGTCCCATTCGTGCCCGATCAGAACTGGCCGGAGACACACGAGATGATCGACATGGTCCGGCGCGGGATCAGCTTTTCCGGTCGGGAAACCAGACGATGGACCAAGGAGGGCCGGATCATCGACGTCTCGATCTCGGGGGCCATCTACAACGACCCCGAGGGCAACCCCCTGGGTTCGGTCATCATCCTCCGGGACATCACCGAGGGCCGACGCCTGGAGAAGCAGCTCATCCAGGCCCAGAAGATGGAGTCCCTGGGCACGCTGGCCGGCGGCCTGGCCCACGACTTCAACAACCTGCTGACCGGAATCCTGGGTAACCTGGACATCATGGCCCGCAAACTGGGACCGGACGATCCGCTGCTCCGACACATCCGCAACGCCGACAAGGCGGCCACTCGGGCGGCCGCCCTGACCCAGCAGATGCTGGCCTTCGGCCGGCGCAGCCCGGGACGGACGCGGGCCGTGTCAATCGCCGGGCCCGTCGAGGAGACGGCCCAGATCCTGCGCGAAACCGTCGACCGCCGGATCACCATCACCACCCGCCTCGGCGAGCCCCTGTCGCCGGTCCTGAGCGACGAGGCCCAGTTGGGCCAACTGGTCATGAACCTCTGTCTCAACGCCCGGGACGCCGTGGCCGAGGCCCTGGACACCCGGCCGGCCGATTACCGCCCCGAGATCACCACCGAGGCCCAAGAGGTCGAGGTCGGCCAGGCCTACTGCGCCGACCACCACTACGCCCGGCCCGGAACCTTCCTGCGCCTGGGGGTCATCGACAACGGCTCGGGCATGGACCCCGACACCCAGGCCCACGTCTTCGAGCCGTTCTTCACCACCAAGGAGGTGGGTAAGGGCACCGGCCTGGGCATGTCCATGGTCTACGGCATCGTCAAACAGATGAACGGCTGGATCACCGTGGACTCCCAGCCGGACCAAGGCTCCCGGTTCGACGTGTACCTGCCCCGGGCCGACGGCCTCCAGGGGGTCCACGTCGAGGACGCGCCGGAGACGGACCTGCCGTGCGGCGGCGAGACCGTGCTCCTGGTGGACGACGAGGAGTTCGTCCGCGATCTGGGCCAAACCATCCTGACCGAGTTGGGCTATCGGGTGCTGTTGGCCGGTGACGGGGCCCAGGCCCTGGAGGTGTATGAGGACCAACACGACGAGATCGACCTGGTCATCCTCGATCTGACAATGCCC
>JAHJDS010000264.1 GCA_018812395.1 Pseudomonadota bacterium | reverse complement strand
TGATCCGGGCGGCGGTCGGCTCAGGAGCCATGCTGGGCGGCGGCGACGAGTCACAAATCGAGACCTTGCTGGAGTACGGCCGACTGATTGGCCTGGCATTTCAGATTCAAGACGATATACTCGATGTCGAGGGCGACGCCGCGACCTTGGGCAAGGTGGTCGGTTCGGACACCAGGCTGGGCAAGGCCACCTATCCGGGACTGGTGGGCCTTGATCCGGCCCGGGAAAAAGCCCGCGAACTGGTTTCACGGGCCGCGGACCTGGCCCTGGCCCTGGGCCCCTCGGCCGAACCCCTGGCCGCGGTGGCCCGCTACATCGTCGAACGACGGATTTGACAACGATGACTGAAACAACCATATCGCTGGCGGACGTCAAATCGCCCGCCGACCTCAAGGACCTCACCCTGGCCCAGCTCGCGGAGCTGGCCGCCCGGATCCGGCGGCGGATCATCGACACCGTGTCCCGGACCGGTGGACACCTGGCGCCGTCTCTGGGCGTGGTCGAGTTGACCCTGGCCCTGCACAAGGTCTTTGACGCGCCCGTGGACAAGATCGTCTGGGACGTGGGCCACCAAACTTATTGCCACAAGCTGATCACCGGGCGGGAGCCGCAGTTCGACACGTTACGGCAACTCGACGGCCTGTCCGGTTTTCCGCGGCGCCGCGAGAGTCTCTACGACACCTTTGACACCGGCCACTCCTCGACCTCGATCTCGGCCGCCCTGGGCATGGCCGTGGCCAAGCGACTCAAGGGCGAGCCGGGCAAGGTGATCGCCGTTATCGGCGACGGGTCGCTGACCGGCGGACTGGCCTATGAGGGCCTCAATCAGGCCGGCGACCGGGACGAGGACCTGATCGTCGTCCTCAACGACAACAAGATGTCCATCTCCGAAAACGTGGGGGCCCTGTCCTCGATCCTGTCCCGGCAGCTCTCGAGCCGCTTCTACCAGCGCCTCCGCAAGGAGGTCGAGAAATTTCTTAAGTCCATTCCGGGCATCGGCGAGTCGGTGCTGGCCCTGGCCCGGAAGAGCGAGGAGTCCTGGAAGAGTTTCGTGACCCCGGGCATGTTGTTCGAGGCCTTCAAGTTCAATTACCTGGGACCGATCGACGGCCACCGGCTGGACCGGCTGATCTCCACCTTCGAGAACGTCCGGGAACTCAGTGGCCCGATCCTGGTCCACGTGGTGACCCAGAAAGGGAAGGGCTTCGCCCCGGCCGAGGCCAACCCGGCCCACTACCACGGGGTAGGCAAGTTCGACGTCAACTCCGGCGCCCCGCATCAGAAAGGGCATCAGGCCCCCAGCTACACGCAGGTCTTCGGCCAGACCATGTGCCGCCTGGCCGAGGTCAACGACCGGGTCTTCGCCATCACCGCGGCCATGCCCGAGGGGACCGGGCTGATCGAGTTTTCCGAAAAATTCCCGGACCGGTTCATGGACGTGGGCATCGCCGAGCAGCACGCCGTGGTCGTGGCCGCCGGGCTGGCGGTCGAGGGTCTTCGGCCGGTGGTGGCCATCTACTCGACCTTCCTGCAGCGGGCCTTTGATCAGATCGTGCACGACGTCTGCCACCAGGACTTGCCGGTGGTCTTCGCTCTGGACCGGGGCGGTATCGTCGGCCAGGACGGCTCGACCCACCAGGGCCTGTTCGACCTCTGCTATCTCCGGCCCCTGCCGCACATGATCGTCGCCGCGCCCAAGGACGAGGAAGAACTGCGGCGCCTCCTGTTCACCGGCCTGAACCAGGACCACCCTTTTGCCCTGCGCTACCCCCGGGGACGGGGCCTGGGCGTCGAACTCTCGGAGGACCTGGTTGGCCTGCCCGTGGGCCGGGGCGAAATTTTGAGGGACGGTCACGATGTCGCCCTCCTGGCCGTGGGGGCCATGGTCGCCCCGGCCGTGGCCGCCGCCGCCCAACTGGCCCGCCGGGGCGTATCGGCCCTGGTCGCCAACGCCCGGTTCATCAAGCCCCTGGACGAGGACCTCATCACCGACGCCGCGGCGCGCACCGGCCGGGTGGTGACCATCGAGGAAAATGTCCTGGACGGCGGGTTCGGCTCGGCCGTGGTCGAACTCCTGGTCGACCGCGGGCTGGGCCACATCTCCCTCAAGCGCCTGGGCATCCCGGACGTGTTCGTGCCCCACGGCACCCAACCCGAGCTGCGGGCCATGTACGGTCTGGACGAGGCCGGGATCGTCCGGGCCGCCCTAAAGGTCGTGTCCGGTGTCCAAACCCCGGCCTTCAGCCAAAGAGCGGCTCGATAAGCTGCTGGAAAAAAGGGGACTGGCCCCATCCCGGGCCCGGGCCCAGGCCTTGATCATGGCCGGGCAGGTCCAGGTTGAAGGCGTGGGCCGACCCAAGCCGGGCTCCTTGGTACCGGTCGATGTCCGGATCGAACTCAAACAACCCGATCACCCCTACGTCGGTCGAGGCGGCGTCAAGCTGGCTGGGGCCCTGGACGCCCTGGGCCTGGACGTCACCGGTCTCACCTGCCTGGACGTGGGGGCCTCGACCGGCGGGTTCACCGATTGCCTGCTGCAGCGGGGCGCGGCCCGGGTCTGGTCCGTGGACGTCGGCCGGGGGCAACTCGACTGGAAGCTTCGGCAGGACCCGCGGGTCGTCGTCGTCGAGAAATACAATTTCCGTCACGCCGTGCCTCACGATTTTCCGGAAAAATTCGATCTGGCCACGGTGGACGTGTCCTTTATTTCCCTCCGGCTGATCCTGCCGCCCCTGTTGCCCCTGCTCCAAAAAGGGGGACGGGTGCTGGCCCTGGTCAAGCCTCAGTTCGAGGTGGGGCCCGACAAGGTGGGCAAGGGCGGGGTGGTCCGGGACGAGGCCGTCAGAACAGGCGCCGTGGACGAGGTGGCCGCCTTGGCCCGGTCCATCGGTCTCATTGAGCAGGGTAGGGCGGACTCGCCGCTCAAGGGGCCCAAGGGCAATCAGGAGACCTTCCTGCGATTACAAATTATTCTTTAGAGGCAATGACCATGTCCCTGAATGACTGGCTGCCCGAGTTCGATTTTCGGGAATACCATGAGCGGGTGGTTCGGGCCGCGCCGGAGAAGATTTACCGGGCCATACCGGGCCTGGACATGCGGCGCTCCTGGCTGACCATCAGCCTGCTCCGGCTCAGAGAACTGCCCTGGCGCCTGGCCCGCCGGGATTTCAAGGGCCCCGGGTTCGGCCACACCCTGGACGACCTGCTCGCCCTGGGATTCGTCATCCTCCAGGACGAACAGCCTCGGGAACTGGTCTTTGGCCTGGTGGGCCGGTTCTGGGGTCTGAACCCGTCGATCGACCAGATCGCCCCGGCCGAGTTCGTGTCGTTTTATCGACCCGGCCACGCCAAGGTGGCGGCCAACTTCCTGGTCCGGCCCCAGGGCGCGGACCGCTGCCTGGTCTCCACCGAGACCCGAATCAAGGGCCTCGACGCCGCGGCCAGGAGGCGATTCAGGCCCTACTGGAGTCTGATCCGCCCCTTCAGCGGCCTGATCCGGCGGGAGTGGCTGCGGGTAATCAAACAAGACGCCGAGACAAACTTCGGTAGTTAAGGATGGAGCCTATCCTGCTCATAGTCATCTGGCCAGCGGTCTCATTCATTATTTACATACCGATGGTCCGCATCCTGAAGCGATCTGGAATGGCCTGGGGCTTGTTTTTTCCTTTTGGTGGGGCCTGGGGTGGTTAGTGCTGATTTGTGTTTTGGCCTTTTCTCGTTGGAAGCCGCCGGCACAGGAACAACCAGCCAGGGAAGCAGTTGCCGATGTTCGGAACCACTGAACTGATTATTATTCTGGTCAACGTTCCGATGGCGGCCTTCTTGTTTTGGTGTATGGCCACAATTGCCCGGAAGGCGGGCTTTTCGGGCTGGTGGTGCCTGACCTTCCTGTTTCCGCCTTTGGGCCTGGTGATGCTCTGGGTGTTTTCAAAGGCCAGATGGCCGGCAATTGATCCTGAGCCCGCGATCAAGTCGGGGTCGAATCCAAGTCATTCACCCCCGGCCAGAAATAATCCGGGCCGTGTTTGATCCATGTTCCTCCCGGCACAATGACTTGACCCGCGCCCCGATTCCCGCCAAGTTATAGGTTGACGGAACACAGTCTTTTTTGAATGGGCGACCATGAGCGTTTATCAGACCCTTTTCTCCCCCTTCCAGCTCGGCCGGCTCGAGCTGCGCAACCGGATCGTCATGCCGCCCATGGGGACCAACCTGGCCACCCGGCGCGGTGAAGTGACCGATCGGATGATCGACTACTACGTCGACCGGGCGGAGGGCGGTCCGGGGTTGATCGTGGTCGAGGGCACGGCCGTCCATGCCTCGGGCCGGGCCTATCCCTTGATGCTCGATCTCGGCCGCGACGAACTGATCGAGGGCTTTGCCCGGCTGGCCGCCGCCATTCACGATCAAGGCGCGGCCGTCATTCTCCAGCTTTTCCACGGCGGCCGCCACACCGACACGCGGGTCTCGGGCCGGACCCCCCTGGCGCCGTCGCCCATCCGGGGGCCGGTGGGCCGGATCACCCCGGAAGAGATGTCCCTGGACCAGATCGAACTGATGGTCGAGGCCTTTGGCCGGGCCGCCGAGCGAGCGGTCGAGGCCGGGTTCGACGGCGTCGAGATCCACGGCGCCCACGAGTACCTGGTCCACCAGTTCATCTCGCCCTACTGCAACCAGCGGACCGACGCCTACGGCGGCAGCGCCGACAATCGGCTCCGGTTCGCCCTGGAAATCGTGCGGCGGATCAAACACAACTTCCATGACATCATATTGTCCTTCAGGTTCAACGCCAACGACTACGTGGCCGGCGGGCTGGGCCTCGAGGATACGCCGGCCCTGGCTCAAAAATTGGTCGAGGCCGGAGTCGATCTGCTGTCCGTCACCGGCGGCGTGTTCGAGACGCCCCACCTGCTGATCCCCCCCCTGCCCGTGGCCCACGGCACGCACCTGCCTCTGGCGCGAGCGATCAAGGCCGCCGTGAACGTGCCGGTCATCGGTGTCGGCCGGATCACCACGCCGGCCCAGGCCGAGCTGGCCATTAAGAGGGGCCTGGCCGACCTGATCGCCTGCGGTCGGGCCTTCCTGGCCGATCCCCGCTGGCCCCAAAAGGCGGGCCGGTCCGACTGGCGATCCATTCGCCGCTGCCTGGGCTGCAACCAGGGATGCATCGACAACTTCTTTGCCGAAAGGCCGGTGACCTGCGTCTACCATCCCCGGACCGGCCACGAGAAGCAACTGGCCGCTCAATCGACCGACCGGCCGAAAATGGTGGTCGTGGTCGGGGCCGGACCGGCCGGCCTGGAGGCGGCCCGGGTCCTGGACCTGATGGGGCACCGGGTCATCTTGTTCGAACAGGACGACAAAGTGGGCGGCCAGGTCAATCTGGCCTGCAGGCCCCCGGACAAGGAGGAGTTTTTCAACCTGATCCGGTTCTATCAAGAGGCGCTCAGGCGGAGCGGGGTGGACCTCCGCCTCGGCGTTCGGGCGGACGCCGATTTGATCTTGGCTGAAAACCCGACGGCGGTCGTCGTCGCCACCGGATCGGTCCCCCTCGACCCCGACCTGCCGGGCATCGACAACCCGAGCGTGGTCACGGCCCATGACGTCCTGTCCGGCCG
>JAHJDS010000263.1 GCA_018812395.1 Pseudomonadota bacterium | reverse complement strand
GCCACCCCGGCAAAACCCGGCCTGACCAAAAGGCGGAAGGCGGCCGCCCTGGCCCTGGCCAAGGCTATCGTGGCCGAAAACCAGGCTCGTTTTCGCCGGGCCGAGCGCCTGTTCAGCCGGGCCCTGCGGCTGGGTCTGGCCACGGCGCGGCAAAAGGCCCAGGCCTATCTCCATCGCGGCCGGGTCCGACTAGTCCTCCGCCGACGCTCAGCGGCCCTGAGCGACCTGACCCTGGCCCTCAGGCTGAGTCCCCGGTCGGCCCGGGCCCGTTACTACCGGGGCCACGTCTACTACGACATGCGGATGTACACCCGGGCCGTGGCCGACTACACCCGGGCCCTGAAACTCCGGCCGCGCATGTACCAGGCCTACATCGGCCGGGGCATGGCCTATCAGGACATGGGGCGCTACGAGCGGGCGGTGGCCGACTACACCCGGGCCATCCGGCTCAGGCCGCGCTCCGCCCAGGGCCACAACCTGCGGGGCATGACCAACCTGTCCCGGCGCCGCTACCACGACGCCCTGCGGGACTTCAACACCGCCCTCCGGTACAAGCCGGGCAACCCGCACATCACGGGCAATCGCGGCCTGGTCTTCCTCCGGCTCCGCCAGCACCACCGCGCCCTGGCCGACTTCAACCGGGCCCTGGCCAAGGCCCCCAAGAACGCCGTGCTCCACAACAACCGCGGCCTGGTCCACTTGCAGCTGCGACGGCTCCCGCGGGCCGTCGCCGATTTCACCCGGGCCATCGAACTCCACCCCCGCGACCCCATCGCCCACCTCAACCGCGGCGACGCCAAGTTGCTGATGGGCCGCCACCGGGCCGCCATCGACGACTACACCAAGGCCCTGAGGCTCCTGCCGGGCGGCGGCGAACTGGCCGAGGCCCGGGTGACGGGCTACGGGCGGCGCCGCCGCGGCGGCGACCGGGGGGGGGTGAGCGTCAGCCGCAGCGTGGTCTTTTACAACGTCCGTCGGGCCCGGGCCGCGGCCTACAAGCACCGGGGCCTGGCCTACCGGCGCCTGGGGATGTACCGCCAGGCCCGGGAGGACCTGGCCCGGGCCCGGATGCTGGGCGCCCGCTGACCGGGCGACCATGTCAATCATATCCGTCTGTTACCCCCGGTCGACGACCTCCGGCCAGGGGACAAACCGGTTGACAAGCCCCCCCCTCGGGTGGGCATAATAATGCATTGTTCATCCGGGGGTGGGTCGCATCCAGGGGGTAATTACGCCCTTTCCGAAGGGCCATTACGCCCACTCTCCGGCGCTTAGCTTTCCGCACACACCCCAAAGGAGGATTGGCCATGTCAGGCTGCCGTCGTTTCCACGTCGGCTGGATCACCGTATCCACCGCCGTCGCCTTTGTCTTGACGATCGTCTTGGGGCTGGGGGTCGCCCCGGCGGCGAACAAAACGCCGCTGAAAATAGAAGGCAAAACGACCCTCCTGCTTCGGGTCCTCACCCGGCCGTACTCGAACATCTACGCCAAGGCCGAGCCCAAGGCCAAGATCGTCGTCGAGAACGTGCCCGCCTTCACGCCCTATTACGTCTACGAGAAGCCCAAGACCAAGCCCACGGACCTGGGCGGGACCAAGGTCGCCGGCTGGTACCAGGTCGGCACCAGGACCAAGCCCCTGGGCTGGATGAAGGCCGCCGACGTCATGGAGTGGAAGCAGGCCATGGTCCTGGCCTTCACCAACCCGGCCAACCGCGACCGGGTCTTGTTCTTCAACCAGTTGAGCGCGGTCCAGAAACTGATCAAGGACCCCAATGACGTCCGGTCCACCAAGGTCAAGAAGATCTACGACACCGTCGCCACCGGAAAAATCCCGGCCGACTTCCCCGTCATCTCCATCGAGCCGAAAAAATACGTGGACATCGCCACCAAGTTCTACCTCCTGCCCGTGCTCTACGCGGCCGAGGTCGAGATCAACGAGCGGCCGGCGACCATCCTCAAGGTCACCTCGGCCACGCTGACCGGCGGCCGCGGCCGGTCCGACATCCGCCAAAAACCGGATCCCAAGAAGAAACCGGCCGGCACCCTGGACACCCAACCGGCCAGCCTCAAGAAGATGGGCATCGACGTCGTGTTCGTCATCGACGCCACCAACTCCATGGGGCCCTACATCGACGCCACCCGGAAGATCATCGGCGACATGGCGACCATGATCCGGGAGAAGAACGTCCAGGGCAAGCTCCGGTTCGGTCTGGTGGCCTACCGGGACAACGTCAAGATCGTCCCCGGCCTGGAGTTCACCGCCAAGGTCTTCTGCACCCTCGAGCAAGGGGCCACGCCCGAGGGCTTCGTCAAAAAGACGGCCGCTTTAAAGGCGGCCACCGTCGGCTCGGGCGGCTTCCAGGAGGACGTCTGGGCCGGCATGCTGGTTGCCTTGAAGAAGATCAAGTGGTCCAAGAACGCCCTCAAGTTCGTCATCCTCATCGGAGACGCCCCGGCCCATCAGCCCGGCTCGGCCTTCTCCACCACCGGCCTCAACGCCTCTGAACTCAGGCGCCTGGCCAACGCCAAGCACGTCATGGTCCTGTCCCTGCACCTGCTCTCGCCCCAGGGGACCCAGTTCCACGCCCAGGGGCGGACCCAGTTCACCCAGTTGACCATGAACCCGGGCACCGAAACGGCGGCCTATTTCCCGATCAAGAACGCCGACCAGACCGAGTTCGCCAAGGCCGCCCGGGCCGCCGCCGAGGCCATGGTCGGCCTGGTGTCCATGGCCGCCAAGGGCCAGCTGGCCAAACCGGCGGCCGCGGCGCCCAAACCCAAACCAGGGGCCAAGCCCCAGCCCGCCAGCACGTCGGCCGACATCAAGAAGACCATCGCCCGCCTGGGCTACGCCGCCCAGGTGGTCTGGCTGGGCAAGACGGGCGGCACCCAGGCCCCGCGGGACATCACCGCCTGGGTCATCGACAAGGACCTGGCCAAGCCGGCCGTCCAGTCGCTCCGGGTCTGCCTGCTGATCAACAAGAGCCAGCTCAGCGATCTGCAGAACGTGCTCAAGGCCGTCATGGACGCCGGTCTCAAGGCCCGCATCTCGGGGACCGACTTCTTCACCCAGCTCAAGGGGGCCGCCGCCGCGGCCGGGCGCGATCCGAACAAGATCCGCCTGGGCCGGACCCTGGGCAAGAGCGGGCTCATGCCCGAGTACCTGCTCGGGCTGCCCTACAAGAGCCGGATTATGAGCCTGACCACCCAGATGTGGTCCTCGTGGTCCACCGACCAGCAGCAATCGTTCCTCCAGGAGATCGACGCCAAGATCAAGGCCTACCAGGCCTACCATGACGACACCAAGCTGTGGATCCCGCTGCACAAGGGAGACGACGCCAAGGACTACGTCATGGCCCTCGATCTGGACGCCCTGCCGTAGGACTCGGGCGTGCTCGGTCAACCGATCTTCGACCTGACTGACGTGACCCGGCGCCGGGAGCGGGGGGGCGTGGTCTTCGAACTGCGCGTCCCCCGCTTTGTGGCCCGGACGGGCGACGTGGTGGCCATCGTCGGCCCCTCGGGCTGCGGCAAGTCGACCCTGCTCGATCTGCTGGCCCTGGTCCTCAAGCCCACCCGGGCCGAGCAATTCCGCTTCCGGGTCCCGGGCGACGACGAGGCGGTCGACGCCGGTGGGTCCTGGGAAAAGGACGACCAGGCCGCCCTGGCCGAGGTCCGGAGACGGCACATCGGTTACGTGCTCCAGAGCGGCGGGCTGCTGCCGTTTTTGACCTCACTAGAGAACATTCTCCTGCCCTGCTGGCTCAAGGGCCAGGCCGACCTTAAGAGGCACGCCACCCGGATCGCCGCCCGGCTGGGCATCGAGCCGCAACTGGGCAAGAAACCGCAGTACCTCTCCGGCGGCCAGCGCCAGCGGGTGGCCATCGCCCGGGCCCTGGTCCACGATCCGGCGGTGGTCCTGGCCGACGAGCCGACCGCGGCGGTGGACAGCGTTCGGGCCCAGGACATCTTCAACCAGTTCGTCGACCTGGCCCGGGAGCGGCACGTGGCCATGATCATGGTCACCCACGATCTGCGGCTGCTCGACCGGGCCGAGGTGCAGCGTTACACCTTCCGGGTCGAGGCCGCCGGCGATGACCACACCATCTCGACGCTCATCGAGGCCGCCTGATGGAAGGACAGACTCACGGCAAGAAGTTTTTGGGGGCCAGGCTGGCCTTCAAGGACGTCGTCCACGAGTGGAAGTTGTCGCTGTGCATGGTCCTGGCCATCTCGGCCGTGCTGGCGCCGCTGATGATCCTGTTCGGCCTCAAGTTCGGCACCGTGGCCGTGTTTCGCAACCGGTTGATCAAGGACCCGGTCAACCGGGAAGTGAAGCCCCTGACCAGCCGGCACTACGATCCGGCCTGGTTCCGGAAGATCAGACGCCGGCCGGAGGTGGCCTTCGTGGTGCCCAACACCCGGCAGATCGCCGCCTCGATGCAGGTCACCCTCGAGGGCGCGGCCGACCCGATCCGCGTCACGCGGACCCTCATCGCCGGGGCCGGCGGCGGCCTGGTCCGGCCCGGCGGGGACTTCCTGCTGGCCGTGGCCCGCCGGCTGGCGCCCCGGAAATTGACGGTGGACATCATTCCCACCGGGCCGGGCGACCCG
>JAHJDS010000032.1 GCA_018812395.1 Pseudomonadota bacterium | reverse complement strand
CCACCTTCTGGTAGCCGGTGAACACGTTGGGCAGACCGCCCATGTCGCAGGCCCCCTGGACGTTGTTCTGGCCACGCAGGGGGTTGACCCCGCCGCAATCAAAGCCGACGTTGCCCAGCATCATCTGGAGATTGGCGCAGGACATGACGTTGTCGGTGCCGGTGGTGTGCTGGGTGATGCCCATGGTGTAGATCAGCATGGACGGCCGAATTTCGCCCAGGATGCGGGCCGCCCGCTCGATGTCCTCGGCGGGGACGCCGCAGATCTCGGCCCCCCTTTCCGGAGGGTATTCGGCGACCACCGCCTTGACCAAATCGAAATCCACGGTGCAGCTCCGGATGAATTCCTGGTCGTGCCGGCCCTCGCGGATGATGACGTGCATCAGGGCGTTGAGCAGGGCCACGTCCGTGCCGACCCGGTGCTGGAGGTGGACCTCGGCGAACTCGCTGATCTTGGTCCGGCGGGGATCGGCCACGATCAACCGGGCCCCGTTTCTGGCCGCCTGTTTCAAGAAACTGGCCGCCACGGGGTGGGTCTCGGTGGTGTTGGACCCGATGATCAGGGCCGCCTTGAGCCGGCCGAATTCACTGAATGAGTTGGTCATCGCCCCGGAGCCGAAGGCGGTCGCCAGACCGGCGACCGTGGGGGCGTGTCAGAGTCGGGCGCAGTGATCGACGTTGTTGGTCCCGATCACGGACCGGAAAAACTTCATCAACTGGTAGTTGGCCTCGTTGGTGGCCCGGGCCGAGACCGCCGCGGCCACGGCGTCGGGGCCGTGCTCGTCGACGATTTTGGTGAGGCGCTCGGCGGCGTAGTCCAGGGCCTCGTCCCAGGAGACGGGCTTGAGCCGGCCGTCCTTCTTGATCAAGGGGTCGGTCAGCCGGTCCTCGGCCTGGATGAAGTCGTACCCGAACCGGCCCTTGACGCACAGGCGGCCGTAGTTGGGCGCCCCGTCCTCGGTGCCGGTGACCTTGATGAGCCGGTTGTCCTTGACGTGCAGATTCTGCTGGCAGCCCACCCCGCAGTAGGGGCAGGTGGTCCGGGTGATCTCCATCTCCCAGGGACGGCCCTGGTAGCGAGCCTTTTTCTCGATGAGGGCCCCGGTGGGGCAGGCCTGGACGCACTCGCCGCAGAACACGCAGTCGCTGTCAAAGAGCGGCCGGTCGCCCTGGGTGACGATCTTCGAGGCCGCGCCCCGGTAGCCGTAGGAGATGGCCAGGTTGACCTGGATGTCGTTGCAGGCCTGGACGCACCGGCCGCACATGACGCACTTCTTGAAGTCGCGGATGATCAGCGGGTTTTCGTCCTCGATTTCGTACTGCTGGGTCGCCCCCTCGAACCGGGGGGCCTCGACCTGATACCTATACGCCAGATCCTGGAGTGTGCAAGCCCCGTTGGCCTCGCAGGTGAAGCAGTTGTGCTCGCCCGAGGCCAGCAGCAGTTCGAGGTTCAGCTTGCGGGCCACGGCCACCCGTTCCGAGTCGGTGTGGACCGTGATCCCGGGCGAGGCCGGCAGGGCGCAGGCCGCGGCCAGGGCCCGGCCGCCCTCGATCTCGACCAGACAGATGCGGCAGGCCCCGGTCGGGGGCGCGCCTTGGAGGTGACAGAGGGTCGGAATTATTAGCCCGTTATCCGTCGCCACCTCGAGTATGGTTTGACCATCCACGAACCGGCATTCCCGCCCGTCGATGGTCAGCGTGTTCTTTGACATGCATCCTCCGATAACTTCCCCGCGTGGCATCGAGATCAAGCCGCGAGAGCCGTCCGCCCCGCTTCAGCCCAGTCGTTCCCGTCAGCCGGCCGCCCCCGGCCCAAACAGGAGGTCGGCCACGGTCCAAACGTGGCATTATTACGCCAATCCCCCGGGCAATGTCAAGCCGGGAGCCCGCTAAAAACGGCCCCATCTCCGCCTTTCCGCTCGGCCTGTGCTTCACCCCCCTTCTGTCGCGGCCGGAGACCGCGTCATCTTCGCCGCGACCGGGCGATTCAGGCCACTTTGCCCCAGACCGGGTCGCAGACCGTTTGGTCGGTTTCCGAAAAACCCGCCAGTTGGGCGCGCCGTCCCCCTGGCCCCGGACCTTGACGATCCATTTGTCCTTGACGTGGAGTTCGGGCCGGCGGCTTCTTCGGGTCGGACGTGGTATAATTGGGCGCCGTAAACATCGAGCGACATCATATGAATTCGCCGCCGGCCACATCGACCCATCTTCGCCCCGACCTCGAGGCCCACATCGACCGGGCGGCCGCGGCCCACGGTCACTTGTGCCCGGGGACGATCGTCGGCGTGCGCATGGCCTTGCTGGGCCTGTCGCTATTGGGCTACGAGGCCCCCCTGAACGATCGGGACATCAAGCTGGTGATCGCCTTTGTCGAGATCGACCGCTGCCTGGCCGACGCCGTGGCCACGACCACCGGGTTGAAGCTGGGTCGGCGCTCGCTCAAGTTCAAGGACCTCGGACTCCTGGCGGCGACCTTTCTCGATCTGCCCACGGGCCGGGCGGTGCGGATCGTGTCCAAGGACAACGCCCGGGCCTTGGCCGACCTGACCGCCCCGTTGAGCCTGGGATCTCACGAGCGGCAGATCGAGGCCTACCGCCGACTATCCGACGAGGACATGTTCGAGGTCACCTGGGTCGAGGTGGACTTGCCGGAGCACGAACTCCCCGGATACTCCAAACAACACGCGGCGTGTGAGCGGTGCGGCATCGGCATCCGCCACCGCCGGGAAGTCATCGAGGACGGCCGAACCCTGTGCGCGGTGTGCGCCGGGAAGGCCTACTTCACTTTTGTGAAGTAGCTTCACTAGTTAGCCGTGTTTACTGTAATTGATCTAGCACCGAATTTAACTTTTCGATATCTCTTTCTAGTATTTTTATGCCACATTCTACGCAATAATGTTCAATTGACCTGCCCTTCGGAATCTTAAGACGTTTTTCCCCGCGCTGAATCCTGTGTGAGGCAACATGTTGGCAATTGTGTGCCCTTACTGCTATATCTACCTTTACTTTACTAGAAATAAGTGATTTCGGTTTAGGCATTGAAATAATCCCTCTCAACTTGTTCGCGAATTGATTCAAGCTCCGAAAAAGCTTGATCCAACTCGTCTTGAGTGTATTCGTGTCGACGTTTATCGGCAACACGTTCACGTAATAAAATATCTATTCGGGATTTAACAGCTACGAAATTAGAACGACCGCGGCCACGCCCATTTAGTTCACGTCCCTCATGACTCAAACTTCTTTGATTTAATATTGTCCCGGCCATGAGCCTTACCCTATTTTCAAGCATCCTGCGTGCTGCCTGTCTACGCCTGACCCTAGTTGTTGGCAATGGCCTATGTTCAAATATATCCTGTATTTCTTCAATCGTATAACCACTTTCCTGAAGTAAACGGACAGCTCGCATAGCATCCTGATTTTGTATCAATGGTATTTCCTGCACCGTTACATCTTCTTGGTCTTGGACCTGAATTTGCCTCGTGGTTTGTGCAGTTGGCTCTAACAATAATTCATTTGATTCCGTAAAGTCCAATCCTTCCATAGGAAGTAGTTGATCAAAATATTCCTGATCCGCAGCGCTGAATTCCCGAAAGTCCGCCCATCTCCTTGCTATATTGGCACCCGCGTGAAATACTACAGTCCCCTGATTTAGTGGGCTATTTCTGTTGTCTCGGTCAATCACTCGCATAATTCTGCCGACGAATTGTACAAACGGCGAAAGCTCACGAAAAACACTACAAACAGCTGCTACGCTTAAATAGGGATGATCAAAACCCTCTCCCAATTTTCTAACTTGTACAATTACATCCAGTTCATGATTATTTAGTCTTTCGAGAACTCCCTCATTTGCTGGAGAATCACGTCTGCTATGCACGAAATCGGCCCTCATTCCCCTTTCCTGATAGAACTGAACGATCTGGTGGCAGTGCTGGTAGTTCAATGCTGAAGCTATAATTTTTAACCTTGTATTTCCTGTTTCACCTCTCATCCGCTGTAATTCCCTTATCGAAGCATCAACAATCGTTGTCAATGTCTCTTCAGAAGTTACGATACTCCTTCGAAAATCCGCATCTTGCTCTCCCAGTCTTATAACTTCATCCAATTCAACTTGAATTTCTTCACCATCTTCACGGCGAACAAATCTAAGCGTATTTGGATTTAGGACGAGAGCCCTCAGGTTTTTTATGTAGCCTTCATTAATGGCTCCTTGTACGGAGTAAGAATATATTATTGTTCCTGGCATTAGTTGCCCGTCCGCACGTCTAGGCGTCGCCGAAAAATTAATAATTCTTGCCTCGGGGAAAGCATTTTTAAGTGTTTCCCAACTTTGTGCAACGGCGTGATGGCCCTCGTCAAATACGATCAGGTCAAAAAAGTCATTGGGCAAATCACGGAGCCATCGGTTTTCAGACCCCTGTAGTTGATCAATATTTGTTACCACAACATCTGCATCATCTAAGTCTCCTCTGTTAGTTCGGGTTCCCCGAATTTCTACGGGTTCTGGAAATTCATCCCCGCCTAAAATATTACATGAAATGTAGAAACAATTCTGATCTGAGGTAGGGTCTAGGCATTCATAAAGTTGCTCTGCAATTTTCACGTATGGAGCCACCACTAAGGTTCTATTCGATCCAAGGGCGAATGGAGCGATTGAAATAAGTCCTGATTTGCCACATCCGACCGGCAGAACCAAACCTACTTCGTTTTCGGCACCATCAGTAGAAAAATAACGCTGGATAGCAAGGTATCCGTCCCTTTGTGGAATTCTTAATTCTTGATTATATTCTATTGCTGCGGTTAGTTGTGAGTACTGGCCGGGCATTTTGGTATCCCCAACTTGGTTAAGATAGACTTATTTTAAACAAAACAATTTAACTGGTCAAGATTTATTTTGGGCTATGGATATGATATGTCCTTGACTCAGGCCTTTTGTTTCCTAGTCCCCGTCCAGCGCCGATCTGACCTTCTGGAGCATCTCGGTCAGCCGGTAGGGCTTGGCAATGAAGTCCACCGCCCCGGCCCCCAGGACGTCCTGGGGCTGGACCGAATAACCGCTGGACACGATCACCTTCATATCGGAATATCGCTCGACGATTATATTCAGGCACGTCCGACCGCCCATGCCGGGCATGTTCAGGTCCAGAATCACCAGGTCGATGTGGCCCGCCAAGTCCTGGAGCAACTGCAGGGCATCCTCGCCGCTGGTGGCGGTGATGGTCTTGTATCCGTGGCTGCTTAGGACGTCATGGGCGATGTCCAGCACCGGCTCGTCATCGTCGACGATCAATATCCGCTCGGTGCCGCCCCGAACGGTCTGGACCGCCTCCCGGTCGTCGTCCCCCGTGGCCGGCGCCGCATCGGCCACCGGCAGGTAAACGTTGAACGTCGTGCCTTGTCCCGGCTCGCTGTAACAGGTGATGTGGCCCCCGTGCCCCTTGACGATGCCGTACACCGTGGACAGGCCCAGGCCCGTGCCCTGTCCGACGACCTTGGTGGTGAAGAACGGTTCGAAGACGTGCTTCACCGTCTCGGCGTCCATGCCGGCGCCGGTGTCCGAGAACCGGAGCAGGGAGTACCGGCCCGGCTCGACATCGATCAGGCCTCGGGAGTACTTATCGTCCAGAGACACGGGGGTCGTGGCGATGACCAGCCGGCCGCCGTCGGGCATGGCGTCCTTGGCGTTGGCCGCCAGGTTCATCAGGACCTGCTCTAATTGGTTGGGGTCGGCGTTGATCGGTTCGAGGTCGGGGCTCAGGTCGGTTTCGATGGTGATCATCTTGGGGATGGTCCGCTCGAGCATCTTGATCGTCTGGACCACGGTCTGGTTGAGGTCCACCGGCCCCAACTCCCGATCCACCTTGCGGCTGAACGTCAAGAGTCCCTGGACCAGGTCGGCGGCCCGCAAGGTGGCGCCGTCGATTTCGATCAGATACCGGCGCTGGCGGGGAGGGGTCTCGTCCCGGGCCAGCATCAATTGGGCGTACCCGGAAATGACCTGGAGGATGTTGTTGAAGTCGTGGGCCACGCCGCCGGCCAGGGTCCCCACGGCCTCCATCTTCTGGGCCTGGGCCAGTTGGCGTTGCAGATCCTCCCGCTCCTGCTCGGCCCGTTTCCGGTCGGACACGTCCTGGACAAAGGCCAGGTTGGCCGGCCGGCCCTCATAGGTCACCCGGGTGATCGACACGTTGACGTCCAACGGATCGCCGCTCTTGGTCAACCCCTTGGCCTCGAAAGTGAGCGGCGCGCCTTCCCGCAGGTGCCCGGCCACGTACTCGTTCACCCGACGCCGATCCTCGGGGGCGTAAAGCTCCCCGACTCGGCGGCCGATGATTTCCCCCGGGTCGTCAAAGCCGAACATCTCCAGGGCCCGGGGGTTGCAGTAGACGTAGCGGCCGTCTTGATTGATCCGGATGCCGATGGGCGAGTTCTCGATCAGGGACCGGTACTTCTCTTCCGAGGCGCGGAGCAGTTCCTCGCGCTCCTGATGAAAATCGATCTTCCGCTTGAGTTCCGCGGGGGTCACTTTCAGTTCGGCCAGGATGTCGGCGTAGACTTCCGACAGGGCCCGGGCCTCGGAAGGGGTGATAGTGGCTCCGTGCGCCAGGGCCATCCGGGCCGTCGAGGCGCCGACGGACCCGGCCAGGGACTTCTCGACGGCCTCGTGCAATTCGGCCAGTTCGAGGATGGATATCATCTCCCTGTTTGCCAATCCCAGGGTCGTCAGACATCGATCGAAGATGGCCGTGGCGTTGGCCCGGGGGAAGTAGCGGCCCAGTTCGTTCTCGAACAACGCCCTTTTTTGGCCCAGGTCCACCACCGACTCGCCGTGCCGCAGGCCGATCCTGGCGCTCGAAGCGGGCCGCAGGGTGACGAACTCCTCGGCCAGACGCTGTTCGTTGGCCGACGGCCGGTGGACCAGGGACCCCCAGATGAACAGCGAGACATTGACCGCCAGGGACCAGAACAGGGAGTGAGTCAGGGGGTCCAGACCGCCCAGGCCCAGCAGGCCTTCGGGGCACAGCAACCCGATTCCCAGGGGTCCGGCCTGGAGCAGGGATTGAGGCAGCCAGCCGCTCTTGACCAGGGCCGGGACCATCAACGTGTAGAACCACATCACGAAGCCGCCGCCCAATCCCCAGAGCGCGCCGCCCTTGTTGGCCCGTCTCCAGAAGAGGCCGCCCAGGACGGACGGCGCGAACTGGATGACCGCGGCGAAGGAGATCATGCCCATATTGACCAGCATGTGGGATTCGCCCACGTAGCGCTCGAACCAGTAGGCGATCACGATCCCCAGACCGGCCACCAGCCACCGGCACTCGAGTATCCGACGCCGCAGAAACCCCATCCACTCGACGGACTCGACCAGCGGCAGGAGCAGATGGTTGGTGACCATGGTGGACAGGGTCATGACGCTGATCATGATCATGCTCGCCGCGGCCGAAAAACCGCCCAGGAAGACGAACAAGGACAGCCACTTGTACCCGGCGGCCAGGGGCAGCCGCAGGACGAAGGTGTCGGCCTGCTGTGGCTGAAGCCCTTGGAGCAGCCCGGCCGCGGCAATGGGAAACACAAACACGTTGATCAGCAGTAGATAGAGCGGGAACAGCCACATGGCCGTCTTGATGTGCCGCTCGTCGAAGTTCTCGACCACGGCCATGTGAAATTGTCGGGGCAGGAAAAAAAAGGCCGTCATGGCCAGGACGAGAAAGGTCATCCACTCCCAGTAGCCGGGGGCGGTGGAATGACCGGGACCGGGGGCGGCCACGGCCTTCTCGATCTGGTTCATGACGTCCGGGAAACCGTTGAACACCACGAAGGTCACCACCACCCCGACCGCCAGGAAGGCCACCAGCTTGACCACGCTCTGGACGGCGATCACCATCACCATGCCCGGGTGACGTTCGGTGGGGTCGATGCGCCGGATGCCGAACATGATCGTGAACAGGATCATGAGCATCACCAGAATCGGCCCCACCAGGTGTCCCAGCCAGGTGGTCGGCTCGCCGCTTTGAGACGACAACAGGTGGAACGTCGAAATCATGGCCTTGAGCTGCAAGGCGATGTAAGGGGTCACGCCCACCAGGGCGATGACCGTGGCCACGGCGGCCAGGGTGCGGGATTTGTCATAGCGCGCCGAAATGAGATCGGCGATACTGGTGACGCGATGGGCGTTTTTGATCCGGACCAGCTTGCGCAGTAGGCTCCAGCCAAAGATCATGGCCAGGGTGGGACCGAGGTAGATCGCCAAAAACAAGAACGACGAGTCGACCGCCTTGCCGACGCTGCCGTAGTAGGTCCAGGAGGTGCAGTAGACCGCCAGGGACAAGGTATAGACGATCGGGTTGTTGACCAGGCGGCGACCACGTCCGCTTTTACGCTCGACATACAGGGCCAGCCCGAACAGGAGGCCCATGTACAGGCAAATCACGCCGACCAGCGTCGCCGAATCGAACATGCCGTCTAATCCGATCCCCGTCTGTCGCCGTCACCGCCACCGCTGACGGCCACCAGGAAGACGCCGGCGATGACGACCAGCCACAACACGAACAAGAAGGCGAAAGTTCTGCCCGAAGGCCGGAGGCCTCGGCCGTCGAAAAAGGGCCAACAAAAGGCGACGAGCGACAGGCTGAACAAGACCCATTGACAGGCCGTGTCCTGCAACAGCTTCTTAAGGCGGTTCATGTCCCCTCCCCATCCGCCGGGGCGCCGCGTGACCGGGCGCGCGATAATTGTCTGCTTATAACACGAAATGGAGATTGGGTATATATAAATATATTTTCGGCGGGGCCGTTCAGGCTTGCCGGATGACGTGGAATTCCGGTATCTTTCGGACTGAAACCCCGGGCGCATCACGGTCGAAATGACGATCGTCTTTTGAAAAGGACGAACATTCCCGAACAAGGAGGGGCATCATTTGAAACCTTGGCGGTCATACGCCCGCCGGATGGGCCCGGCCTGGATCATCAGCGCCGTGGCCTGCGGGCCGGCCACCCTGGCCAGCGTCAGCATCGCCGGCGCGTCTTACGGCTATGGCCTGCTGTGGGTGGTTTTGCTGAGCGCCGTTTTCGGGGCCACGGCCCAGTATTTGGCCGCCCGGATCGGGGTCATCGAGGGCCGGGGCATCATCGCCACCACCGAGAAACGGCTGGGCCGGGTCTGGGCCTGGGTCCTGACGGTGGACGCCGTAGCGGCCACCTACATCGCCGCGGCGGTGTTGATGAACGCCCTGGTCGGCGTCACCGGTCTGGTCACCGGGCTGGCCACGCCGTGGTGGGGGGTCCCCTACGCCCTGTTTTTCGCCCTGGCCCTGATCCGGGGCGGCTACCGCTGGCTGGAGATCATCTGCAAATTTTTCGTGGGATTCGTGGTCGTCTGCTTCGTGGCCACGGCCCTTCAGGCCGACGTTTCCTGGGGCGACCTGGCCCGTGGTTTTTTGCCCAACATCCCCGGAGGAGTCGACTCGGCCCTGATGATGGCGGCCATCATGGGCGGGGCGGTCCACATCACCATCATCGGCATGCACACCTACAACACCAACGCCCGAGGGTGGACCACCCGGGACCTGGGTCTGGCCCGGTTCGATACCGTCGTGTCCATGGGCGTGGCCTTCGGCCTGTACAGCCTGGCCATCTTCATCGTCGCCGCGGCGGTGCTCCACCCCCACCAGGTCAAGGTCAAGCTGGCCACGGACGTGGCCTTGAGCCTGGGGCCCCTGTTGGGCCGGGCGGCCATGGCCGTGTTTCTGATCGGACTGTGGGCGGCCACGCTGTCGACCATCATGCCCACCTTCCTGGCCGGGGCCTATTTTATCTTTGACAAACTGAACTGGGAGATGGACCGCCGGGACCGAAAATTCAGGTTGGTCATCATCGGAGGCGTGTTCCTGAGCGCCCTGGGCCCGTTCATCAAGGGCAGCTTCATCCTGCTGTTGCCCCTGATGCTGGCCCTGGGGCTGTGCGGCACGCCGCTGGTGCTGGCCATCATCCTCTACCTGTTGAACCGAAAAAGGGACCTGGGTCCGCACGTCAATTCCATCACGCTCAACGTCCTGGGCGCGATCACCCTCATCGTCACCACCTTTCTGGCAATCAGGTTCATCCTGGTCACCATCGGTCTGTTCTGATGAAGGCGGTCCACCCGGACCCCCGGCCAGCGGTCGGTGATTTTCTCGACCAAAGGACGATCATCGTCGGCGAGGTGAACTCCGGCAAGACGGCCTATTTATGCGCCGTCCTGGACGAATTTCTGAAGGCGGGCTTGACCGATATCGCGGTGATCGACCTGGCCCCGGACCGGTTCCAGGGGATCGGCGGCAAGATGTCGGGCGACCGGCTGGCCAAGGTCAGGCATTACTCGCCGCGAATTATTCCGCCCCGGCTCAGGGGCCGGTCGGACGAGGAGATCGAGGCCCTGGCCGAGGGCAACGCCGAACTGATCGAGGCGATTTTGGCGCAATACCTCCCCGAGCCGGCCCGGGTCCTGTTCATCAACGACGTGTCGCTGTTCCTTCAGGCCAGAGACCCGGCCACACTGCTCGGACATATCGAATCAACGCCCACGGTGATCCTGAACGGCTATTTCGGCGCCAGTCTGGGCGGCGGCGAGTTCGGCAGGCGAGAACGGTGCCGCATGAAGGCCCTGCAAAAATGGTGCGACCGGGTGATCGGGATGTGACCCCCGCCCCCGGTCCGCATTTTGCCGTCCAGGGCCGCGGTCCCACCCGGTCGGCCCGGTCCTTGTCCGGTAACCCAATGCGGGTGTATAATATTTTACAGAGCCCTCCACGACTGACCGACCCGGCCGGAAATCCGGCCTGGATCACGGTGCGGTCCGGCCGGGTCTTCGGGATACGAGAGGGGCGAGGTGACTGGGCGGACAAAACTCGTTGCCACATTACTGCCGGTGATCCTGGCGTTCGGGGCGCACCTGGGTGCGGAGGCGGCCCTGGCCGCCGGCGGTTACTGCCCGGGCACTGATCCCAGGTACATGCCGCCGGCTCTCCGGTGGATCCGGGAGCGCAGCGTCGGGCCGTCGGGCCGGCCGCTACGAACGCCCGCGGCCGAACCACGTCCGTCCGGCCACCGCTTCTCCTATCCGTCCGGAAAACTCCAGGCCCTTCCCTCTCACCGCTCCCGCCCCGTGTTCCACCGACGCCGGCGTCAGGCCCGACCGGGCCGGAAGGCGTTAAAAAGACGACTCTTCATCGCCGCCAAAAAGGGTGACCTGAGGACCGTGCGCCGCCTCCTGGCCAAACGCCCGAAACTGGTGAACATCCGGGACGTCAGGCGTTACACGCCTTTGCTGTGGGCCGCTCGCCGCAATCACTCGGGCCTGGTCCGCTATCTGCTGGTCCGGGGGGCCGACCCCAGCGCCAGAAATCGCTGGGGCAACACCGCCCTGCACTGGGCGGCCTATAACGGGCACGCCCGGGTGGCGGCCCGACTGATTCGGGCCCGGGCACAGCTGAACGGCCGGGAGACCGAGAAGGGCCATACCCCCCTTCACGACGCGGCCTGGAAGGGACGGCGCCGGATAGTCACCCTGCTCCTCCGGGCCGGGGCCAGGGCCGACCTGACCAACAAGGCCGGCCGGACGGCGGCCCAGGTGGCCCGGCAAAACAATCACTTGGCCGTGGCCGACCTGATCCAGGCTTGGGTCCGACGCGCGGCGTCGCCCAAGGCCCGGCCGGCCCCGACCTCCGGCAAGACCGCCCGGATCCTGGCCCTGGCCCGAGCCGGGGACGTGGCCGGCCTGAAGGCCATGATCGAGGCCCATCCCCGGCTGGTCAACGCCCAGGGGAAGAACGGCTATACGCCCCTGATCCGGGCCGCCAGGGCCGGCCGTCTGGCCGCGGTCCAATTGCTCCTGGCCAAGGGCGCGGCGGTCAACGCCGCCAACAAATGGCAAAACACCGCCCTGCATTGGGCGGCCTACAACGGCCACCACCGGGTGGTGACCCTGCTCCTGCGGCACCGGGCTCGTCTGGACGTCCGGGAGAAGGACAAGGGCCACACCCCGCTGCACGACGCCGCCTGGAAGGGCCGCTGGCAGGTGGTGCGGCTGCTCCTCGAGGCCGGGGCCGATCCCGGGGCCCGCAGCCGGGAAGGCCTGACGCCGCTCGAGGTGGCCCTGCGTCACCACCGGCTGGCGGTGGCCGAATTGATTGGGCGCTACGGTGGTCGTTGAATCTGATCCCCGCGGCCGGCGATTAAGCGCCGGCCGACATGTGATATCCTGTCGATATTAAATACTAATTAAGATTACCACCCCCCTGGAGAAATACCCCGCGTCTCGAGACGGTCCGACATGTCTGGACACGAGGAGAGGGGCCGGTCGCCCCCCTCTCAAAAGGGCCGGATATCCGATTCAGCAGGATGTTTAATAGTCGCTTACTACCGACCGAGCAACAACACCCTGACCCTGACCCGGCCGCCGCGATTGGTGCTGTCGAACACGGTCAGGGTGTACTGTCCCTGGTAGGGGAGGATGGTCGTGGCGTCGTTCGCCCCCCCCTGGGCGGTGTTGACGGTGGGGAAGTACCGCTCACCCCGGGGATGGGACAGGTGGCCGTAGGGCATCATGCCCGGACTGAGCGCCTGGAGAAGGACCCGCACCCGGCGGTTGCCCGGAAAGACGCTGAACTGCAGGCCGGCCCCACCCCCTCCAGGGGCGACGTTAACGGTCGTATCCGCCAGGATTCGTCCCGGCGCGGACGCCGTGGCCGGCGGTTGATAGGTCCCGGGCGGCGGCTGGTAACCGGGCGGCGGTTGATAGGCCCCGGGGGGAGGTTGATACCCGGGCGGCGGCGGGGCCCCTTGCGGCGGCGGCACGGCCGAGCGGTGTTGGGAAATGGGCGGCAGGCCGGTTAGTTCGTCCACCGTCGGCGCGCAGCCGACCACAATAAGCCCGGCCAGACCGATCAGGGCCGCCAGCATCAACCCTCGTCTCATGGGGTCCTCCGTTTTCGATATTAAATAAAAAGTACCACCCGCCGTTGGCCCCGGTCAAGCGGACCACCGTCCCGACTCCTCGGTCGGTCCGGCTGACTACTACTTGCATACCGAGGTGAATATGAAATAGAGTCAACCTCATTAACCTTGCCTTGGTGAGGACCCAGTGACCATCCGCCAGGCGATAGACGAGGACAATCAGGCCCTGCAAAAATTGCAGGCGCGCTGCCCCCAGGGCACGTCTTTGCAGGTGTCCACGGTCAACGCCCCGGACTTCTTCGCCCGGGTTAGGGCCTATGAGGACACCCAAGTATTGGTGGCCGAGGACGGGGATCGGATCGTCGGCTCGGCCGCGGCCGCCGTCCGTCCGGGCCGGGTCGGCGACTCGGTCGTCCCGGTGGGCTACCAGTTCCAGGCCTTTGTTGATCCCGATTTTCGCCGCAAGAGACTGGCCGACGCCCTGCTCGATGGTCTGGATCAATATCTCCTGGACCGCGGCGCGGTCCTGGCCTACTGCCTGATCATGGTCGGCAACGATCCGTCAATGCGCCTGGTGGAACGCCGGGGGTTCGTCCGGCACCGCGACCTGGTGATGAACGTCCTGCCGGTCTATAAAACCATGAAGCCACGAGCCCCGGTCGCGGTTCGTACGGCCTCGGCCGGGGACCTGCCGGCCGTGGCGGCGCTGGTGAACGAGACCTGGTCCGGGGTCCAACTCCACGGTCCGACCACGGCCGAGGAATTGGGGGCGGTCATCGACCGCACGCCCGGTTTGTCCCTGGATCAGTTTCTGGTGGCCGAGTCAGGGGGCGAGCTGCGGGCGGTGGTCGGTTTTTGGGACTGGAGCGCGGTGATGCGGGTCGAGGTCCTGGCTGTGAGCCGGCAACTGCGGCGTTTGGGCCGGGGGCTGCGTCTCCTGGGCTGGTTCCGGCCGACGCCGCCCATGCCCCGACCCGGCCGGGTGCTGAGGCAGGTCATGGTGACGACCATCGGCGGGCGGGACCCGACGGCCCTGGCCGGGGTGTTTTGCGAGCTGAACAACTCCATGAAGGCCCGCGGCGTGGAGCAGGTTTTTTGTATCACCGAGCCTGATTCGGCGGTGACCGAGGCGATGCGGGGATTTTTTCGGGTGCCTCAACCGCTCTACTTGTACGTCAAAGGGCTGACCCCGGACGCGGCCCTGGCTCCGGGCGCGGTGTTTATTGACGGCGTTGATCTATAGAAAGAACGGCGCGACCGGAAAGGTGGCCGTCCGGCGGTGCCGACCGCCGGCGGAGAGAGAGACGCGGACCCGTGGCCAACGGGGACGGACCTTTCCCGACGATGATGGGCAGAATCAAACAAGGGAGGAGGAAAAACATGAGGCACAAATTGAATGGGGCGTTCGGGTTCGGGGCCAAGTGGCTAATCGTGGCGATGGTGGTGGCCGGTCTGGCCGCGTCGGCGAGCGCAGGGGCCACGGAAGATCTCTTCAAGGCGGTGCAGTCGGGTAATGCGGCCAAGGTCCAGGCCCTGCTCAAGGCCGGGGCCAATCCCAAGGCCGTCAACAAATGGGGCTACACGCCGCTTCACCTGGCCGCGGGCAATGGTAAGGTGGCGCTGGTCAAGCTGCTCTTGAGCAAGAAGGTCGACGTCAACGCCGCCAACCAGGCCGGTTACACCCCCGTCCACATGGCCGTGGTCGGCTTCGACGCGGGGAAAAGGCTCGAGGTGATCAAGCTGCTGGCGGCGGCCGGGGCCAACCTCAAGGCCAAGACCAAGATGGGAGGCACCGCGCTCCACGGCGCGGCCGCCTACGGCCACGTGCCGATCGTCTTGTTCTTGATCGGCAAGGGCGTGGACCCCAACGTCCAGGATCGGATCGCCAACACGCCGTTGCACCTGGCCGCGGCCCGGGGCCAGGTGAAAGTGGTCGAGGCCCTGTTGGCCAAGGGCGCCAAGGTCAACGCCAAGAACCGGTTTGGCCAGACCCCGCTTACCGTGGCCACCCAACGCAAGAAGGCCGCGGTCATCAAGCTGCTAAAGGCCAAGGGGGCCAAGTAGCGGGAGGCCAATCGGCTCGTTCCCGATCCCGGCGGCATCGGCCCCGTCGATTGACCGGGGACTGATCGAGATTTGGTCGGAACGGTCAAGACAATTCGACCGGGCTCCGGGGCCCGGCCCGGATGGAGCATATTTCGTTCAACATCACCCCCTCCCCAAGAAATGGGGAGGGGGTGACGTCGAATGGGGGGGAGACCCCCTAGCCGGTTATGGGATGATCGCCGTTATATGTGGTGACCTTGTAGACCTTGCACTGGAATGTCCTGAGCGGCCATGACCCCAGGGCCTCGTCACACGTCTCCTCGGTGCTGGAGGTGCAGACGTTGATGTTGGAAATCCAGACACCGTGTAACCAGGGCTCCTCGCCGGGCATCTCCGGATACCACCAGCCGTGCTGGCCGTGCACCACCTGGGGGTCAAGATGCTGGTCGAGCATGACCTTTTGCATCACCCGGCCGTGCTGGGTCTCGATCCAGGCCCAATCGCCCTCGGCCAGACCGAGTTCGGCCGCCGTATCGGGATGGATCTGCATCTTGGCCCACGGATACCGCTTGCGGAGAGTGGCCACCTGGCGGTGCTCCGAATGGAAGAAGGGATGGAACCGTCCGCCCGTGATCAGGATCAGCGGGTACTTCTTGGCCAGATCCGGCGTCCGGGTCGGGCTTTCCGGCGGTTCCTTGTAATAGGGGAGCGGGTCGCACCCCAACTTTTCCATGACCGTGGAATAGAGTTCGATCTTGCCGGTGGGGGTGCCGAAACCGGTCTTCTCATACTTCTTGTACTCACGTTTCTTCGGCTCCCACTTGCCCATGGCGACCAATTCGGCGAAGGTCATCCCCAGGGGCTCGAGCCGATAATCGAAGTATTCCTCCACGGTCTCCCAGGGCCAGGACTCTTCCTGCCCCAGCCGGATGGCCAACCCTCGCCAGAAGTCGTAGTCGTTGCGACGGTCGTACTTGCCCGGGATGGACGGCGGCAGGGCCTCTTCCCCGGCCCTGATGACCGGGGTGGTGTTGTGATAGTTCCATAAGAAGGCCCGTTCCAGCCACAGGGCGCTGGGCAGGACGTAATCGGCCAGTTGAGCGCTGGGGGTCATGAAGTAGTCCACGACCACGTACAGGTCCAGACTCTTGAGGGCCTTGTGGACCAGTTTGGTGTTGGGGATGGTGACCATCGGGTTCGAGGACAAGGTGATCAGCGCCCGCACGGGATAGGGGTCGGCGTAGGCGATGGCCTTGTAGAGCGAGGGGGCCGGGGCCATGCAGAGGTAACCGAACAGGTCGCACCGCTTGCCCCAGACGCGTTCGACGTTGCTCTGGACCAGTTCATAACCGGGCCAGGAGTACAGGCGGAACTGGTTGCCCAGGATCTTGGTCCGTTGCTCCAGGGGCAAGGCCTCGGCCAGTTCGATCTCGTGTTCGGTGATGAAGGGCGCCGGTCCCATCAGTTCCTCGCCGCCGAGCACGTCCACGTTGCCGACGATGGCCGAGATGATGTGGCGGGCGGCGATGGGGCTGTAGGAATTGGGCTGGTG
>JAHJDS010000262.1 GCA_018812395.1 Pseudomonadota bacterium | reverse complement strand
CTGGACCAGGGCCGCATCGACCGGAATCTGCTGGCCCGGGCGGGCCGGGGCCTGAAATACGTTGGCCCATCCGAGTCGGCGGTTCTCAAGAGGCTGGAGACGCCGCACGTCTATCACCTCGGCCGGGACGACCTGTACGAGGTCAACGAGGAGGCCTTCGAGTTCTTGCTGAAGTGCGACGGCCAACGCCGGGTCGTTGACCTGCGGCCCGACCCGGCCTGGCTGGACTTCTGTCTGGACGAGGACCTGCTCCGGCTGAGCGATGGGCCCCATCCGACGGCGGTTCGGGCCGGCGGCCAGGCCCCGACCCCGTCGCTCCGCTACCTCGAACTCCAGATCACCCGCCGCTGCAATCTGGCCTGCCGGCACTGCTACCTGGGTTCTGCCCGGGACGTGGACATGGCGCCAAAGACCGCGGCCCTGGTCCTGGACGATCTGGCGAAAATCTCCGGCCTGCGGGTGATGGTCAGCGGCGGCGAGCCCCTGAGCCACCCCCGATTCGAAGAGATCAACGACCTCATCGGCCAATATCCATTGCGGCGGGTCCTGTTGACCAACGGCACGCTCTTGACACGGGATACGGCCCGGCGACTCAGGTTCCACGAGGTCCAGGTGTCACTCGACGGACTGGAAGCGGGCCACGACGCCCTGCGGGGGCCGGGCGGCTTCGGACGCGCCCTGGCCGGGCTGGAGGCCGCCCGGGAGGCCGGCCTGGACGTCAGCGTGGCGACCATGGTCCACGCCGCCAACCTGGAAGAGTTCCAGGGGCTGGCTCGATTGATAGACGAGTTGGGGGTCATCGAGTGGGGCATCGACGCCCCGTGCGCCGCCGGTCGCTTTCAGGACGAACTCCGGGTCTCGCCCGAGCAGGCGGCCCGGGTCATGACCTACGGCTTTGGGGGCGGCTTTCACGGCGGTGACGGGCAAGGGTATACTTGCGGCCGGCACCTGGCGACCGTCACCCCGGAGGGCCGGGTCGCGCCCTGCGGCTTTTACGAGCCCCTGGGCCGGGTCGAAGAGGGACTGGCGACCGCCTGGTCTCGGCGCCGCTGGCTGGCCCTGGGTGATCTGGATTGCGCGGATTGCCCTCACCTCATCGAGTGCGGCGGCGGCTGCCGCTTCCGGGCCCAAACCCCCACCGGACAAGATCCGGTGATGTGCGCCGTCTACAAGCGGGAGGATTAAATATGCTCAAGGTCTTCAACGTCGTTCCCGGGCCGGACAACCCGGACGGGGAGTTGATCCTGGGCCGGAAGCAGCTCGAGACCCATGCCTGCTACCTGATTTATGGGGTCATCGAGCCGGGGCAGACCGGTCGCCCGGTCAAACCAGGCGTTGGACACGAGGAGATTTGCCTCCTGGCCAGGGGCGAGGTCGAGGTCGTCGTCGATCACGACCGCTACCCTCTTGCAGCGGGCCACGCCTTTCATCTGCGGGGCGAGGAATCGGTCACCCTCGAGAATCCGGGACAGGAACCCGCGGTCTACGTCATCGCCGGCGGCCATACGCCCGGGAGCGATCACCATCATTGACCGGTGATCGGTTCGTCCCAGCGCGGTCGGCCTCTGGCCCACGACGATGAAAGTTTTTTCCCGACGGGGCAGTTTATTCCCCCTCAGGGGGCCATTGGCCGGATGATTGCCTCCAGTTAATATATTTAAATTACACATAAAAACTGCTAGACGATTCCGGCGGACCTCCTGGCATGGTCGTTGATACAACGTCAGGCCGGGAGGTCACAGCCATGTTGCCACGGATCGGGCAGACCCGGCATCGGAAGGTGGACCACCGGGAGGCCGTCACCAAATGGCTGATCCTGGGCAGCCCCTTTGCCTGCGCCGTGGGGTATGTGCTGCTCAAATAAATTTATTTTTTAGCGCAATTACTAATGGCCTTGATTGTCCGCCCTCCAGGGTAGCGTGCTATTCACATCGACTTATTTTCACGTCTGTAATTCATAACAAAGCCGGCCGTCACCAGGTCGTTCGAGCGGGGACCAAGTTGACTCTCCACCCCCGGGTATGTTAGTGATAATTAAACATTACCGGGGAATGGCATGCAGGCCCTGAAGGGACTGTTGTATTTTGTCGCCTTTATCATTCTGAGCGCCGTGGCCATCACCGCCATCTGGGTCACCCAGTACGAGGCCAACCCGCCCAAGATCACTCTCCTAAATAAACCTGAAAAAATCGGCGAGAAAATCGTGCTCCGGTTCCTGGTCCAAGACCCCGAAAAAGGCCTCCGCCGGGTCCGGGTGGCCGTGGTCCAGAACCGGCAGAGTCGGGACGTGCCGGTCAAGGCCGTGTCCGTGTCTGCCACGGCGTCCGGCCCTGGTTCGGCCGGGGGCCAGGCCGACGTCCAGCCGGCTCCCGCTGTGCCGCGGGCCCAAAAGGCGCCGGTCGAGTTCCGGGCCGTCATCGATCCCCGGGCCCTGGGACTAGAGGATAATCCGGCGACCATCGTGGTTCAGGCCTGGGACCGGGCCTGGTCAAACGGGTTTCGCGGCAACGAGGCCCGCGTCGCCTTCACGGTCCGGGTGGACACCAGACCGCCCTTCGGGGTGATGGCCACCCAAGTCCTATACCTGTCCCGGGGCGGGGCGGGCCTGGTCCTTTTCCGCACCAGCCCGGACGCGGAGCGGGCCGAGGCCCGGGTTGTCGGGGCCCGGTTCAGGGCCCGCCGGATCCACCTCCGGTTGTGGCAGGCCCTGATCGCCTGCCCGGTGGACTACCGGCCCGGCCGGTTGAGGCCGAGGCTCTGTCCCAACGTGGTCGTCACCGCCTGGGACCGGGCCGGTAACCCGTTCCGGATCCACCTGGTGTCCCGCAAACGCACCCCGCGGTGGATGGACCGCGGCCGCGCCCGGGTGCGGCTGACGGCCGACTTCCTCAACCGCGTCGCCGCCGTGCCCGAGTACCGCCGCCCGAGCCTGGGGCCACTCGAAACCTTTCAACGGGTCTTTAGCCAGTTCGACCAGGGCGGCAAGAAGATCATCGACGTCTTGAGCCGCCGCAGTCCGCGGTCCATCACCTGGAAACAGGTCTTCTTGGTACCCCTGGCCGCCGCCCGACCGGTGGCCAAGTTCGGCCAACTCAGGACCTATGTCTACGCCGACAGGATGGTCGTGCGCCGCCTGGTCACCGGCGTGGATTTCGTGTCGCGGACGCGGCAGGCCCCGGTCCTGGCGGCCAATGACGGACGGGTGGTGCTGGCCGGTTTCTTTGGCCCTTACGGCAACACGGTCATCATCGACCACGGCCTGGGCCTGCTGAGTCTTTACGGCCACTTGAGTCGGATTGAGCCCGGACTCCGGGTCGGCGACCCGGTGGCCAGGGGCCGGATCATCGGCCGGGCCGGGCGGTCGGGTCTGGCCATGCGGGAAAAGCTGCACTTCGCCATGATGATCGGTTCGGTCTTTGTCGACCCCTACGAGTGGTGGGACTGGAACTGGCTCAAGCTCAACGTGGCGGCCAGGTACACCGAGGCCGGCCTGAACGAGTACTTCCAGCTCCAGGAAAAGCCCGGCCCCGGCCGGCCGGAGCCGGCCACGCAGCGCTGACCAGATCCCGCCCGATGACGGCGCCCCGCCCGATCAGCCAGGAGTCCTCATGAGGTCGACCGACGGAGCGGCCTATTCGTATTTGCCTGAGCGCTGCCCGGTCTGCGGCGGGCGGCTCGATTATTCCGGCGATCAGCCGACCGCCCACCCGGTCTGTGCGGACTGCGGCCGGCGGTGTTATCTGGACCCCAAGCTCTGCGCCTGCGTGTTGATCGAGGATCAGGGACGGGTGCTGCTGGCCCGCCGGTCAGGGGAGAGACCCGGGGCCGGGCGCTGGAACCTGCCCGGCGGGTTCGTGGATCGCGGCGAGACGGTCGAGGCCGCGGCAAGGCGCGAGGTCCTCGAGGAGGTGGGCCTCGAGGTGGAAATAGGCGGGCTGGTCGGCGTCTTTTCCTATCCGGACGATCCGGTGGTGGCCATCGTCTACGCGGCCCGGGTCAAGGCCGGACGGCTCGTCTCGGGCGCCGAGACCGATCAGGTGGCTTGGTTTTCGCCGGCCCAAATCCCGTGGGACGCCCTGGCCTTCGAGACCACCGGCGATGCCCTGAAAAAATTCTTTGCCATCGGCTGACGATTGAGGTAATCATCAAAATTTTTAAACCTGGTTTTTCGTCAACGGGGAATAGTCATGAGTGACCGGTTGGAACTTAACATCGAGCGCATCCTTGACCTTAGCGCCGAGCGCAGGCAAGCGATATTACAACGGTCCATGGCCGACGTCTCGGACGTGTTCGAGGCGGTCAAGAAGACCGTGGACGACATCCGGTCCCGGGGCGACGCGGTGGCTGTGGAGCACTATCGCAAGCTGAAGAAGAACCTGAAGGCCACGGACTTCCTGGTCAGCCGGACCGAGATCGAGGCCGCCTACGAGATTGTCGACGCCAAGGTGGTGGACTGCCTCAAAGTGGCCGCCCAAAACATCACCACCTTTCACCAAGCCCAGGTCGAAGACCGGTCCTGGCAGATCGAGGTCGTGCCCGGGATCGTCGCCGGCCGGATGGTGCGGCCCTTGGACGTGGCCGGGTGTTACGTGCCCGGGCGCCGGGCGATCTATCCCTCGTCGGTGTTGATGACCATTCTGCCGGCCAAGGTGGCCGGGGTGGG
>JAHJDS010000261.1 GCA_018812395.1 Pseudomonadota bacterium | reverse complement strand
GGTCGGATGTGGGTCGAGCCGGCGGGCGAGACCTCGATGGCCCGGCTCCGCGTCGGCCAGGCGGCCGAGACCGGGGCCGAACTGCTGATCACGGCCTGTACCTGGTGCCTGGTCATGCTCACCGACGCGGTCAAGACCGCCGGATTCGAGGACCGGATCGAGGTCCTGGACCTGGCCGAACTGGTGGCCAGGGCCTGCGGCGGATAACTCAGACGCCGTTATCTTCTCCAGGAGGGCTCCCGTCGAGGCAGACCGCTCGGGGTCGGACGAATGCCCTACAGGAAATGCTTCCGGTAGATTTCGATGAGGGACAGCAGGAACGACAGGATCAGCGGTCCCAGGATCAGGCCCAGCACCCCGAACAACTGCAATCCGCCGACCACGGCGAAGAAGACCATCAAGGGGTGCAGGGCCACCCGTCCGGCCAGAATCCGCGGCCGGATGACGTAGTCCCCCACCAGCGAGGCGCTCAGGCAGAACACCATCAGACCGATGGCCGTGTACGGGCTGCCGGTCAGGAACAAAAACACCCCCACCGGCGCGTAGACGATGGCCGTGCCCACCACCGGGATCACCGAGGCGACGACCATGATCGCCCCCCAGAAGGCCGGCCCGGCCTGACCGAAGATCCAGAAGCCGATCCCGCCCATGACGCCCTGATACAGGGCCAGCAAAATCGTGCCCCGCATGGTCACCTGGATGGTCCTGATGATGTCGCCCAGGATTTCCCGACCGAATTCCGGCCCCATGGGACTGAGTTCGGCCACGCTGTCCATCAGCTGGTCGCCGTCGCGGAACAGATAAAAGGCGATGAACAGAATGAAGATGGTGCCAAAGACCAGCGAAGACACCTGACCGACGATTTTGAGGAGATTCGAGTAAATGAACTGGGCCACCTGCCCGGCCGTGTTGGCCAGGAAGTTGATGACCTGGACCGGATCCACACCGAACCAGGCCTCGATGCGCTCCAAGATCTGCTGGACCCAGACCCAATCGGCCAGCCAGGAATGATCCACCCAGAAGAAGTGGGTGAACTGGTTGAGGCCGAAGACCTGGGACATGCGGCCGTAAATATCGAGGGCCTGGTCGACCACGATGCCGACCATCGAGGCCACCGGGATCAGAATCAAGAGGATCAGAACCAGGCAGGTCACGACCGAGGCCACCACGGGCTGGCGGACCAGTCTGAGGACGGCTCGGTAGACCGGCCGGCCGACCGAGTACAGGACAAAGGCCAGAAAGATTTCGATCAGGAAGGGCTGAATGAGCAGAAATGAGACGTAACAGATGAAGAGGAACAGGGCGGCGAAGAACCACCGGGCCAGGGGCGAGGCGAACAGGGTGTGGCCGGGGGTGTCGAGTTCGATGATCGGCCGGGCCGTTTCTTCCGACACCGGAGTGTCGTCCGGGGGCTCGGGCGGGGTTTGGGGGTCCACTAGGCTTTCTCCACGAAGTTGCGAACGGCCGCCAGGGCCTCATCCAGTTTCGAGGCTTCCGGCCCGCCGGCCTGGGCCATGTCCGGCCGGCCGCCACCCTGGCCGCCGACCGGGGCCGCGGCGGCCTTGATGATGTCACCGGCGTTGAACCTGTCGGTCAGGTCCGGGGAGACCATGGACAGGAGCATGGCCTTGCCGTTGGACTCGGCGCCCAGGACGATGATCCCGGACGCCAGCCGGACGCGCAGGCGGTCGCCGGCGGCCCGCAGGGCCTTGGGGTCGGCGGCTCGAACCTTGGCCGCCAGGACCTTGACGCCGGCCACGTCCCTGACTTGTTCCATGACGTCCACGTCGCCGCCCGAGGCCAGTTTATTTTGAAGGCGCTCGGCCTCCTTCTCGAGATCCTTGACCTGGGCCTGGAGGCGGGCCAGGCGGTCGGTCAGTTCCTCGGGCTTGACCCGCAAGGAATCGGCCGCGTTCACGAGCATGGCCCGCTGGGCCTGGGCCGCGGCCACGGCCGGCGCCCCGGCCAGGGCCTCGATCCGCCGGACCCCGGCGGCCACCGAACCCTCGCTCAGGATCACGAAAAACCCGGCCTGGCCGGTCCGGGACAAGTGGGTGCCGCCGCAAAGCTCGCGCGAAAAACCCTCGACCTCGACCAGCCGGACCTCGTCGCCGTAGCGCTCCTCGAACAGGGCCATGGCCCCGGTCTTGATCGCCTCGTCCATGGGCATGACGGTCGTGGTCACCGGACGGTCGGCCCGGATCTCGGCGTTGACCTGGCGCTCGATATCGTCCAGGGCGGCCCGGTCCACGGCGGCGAAGTGGGTGAAGTCGAACCGGAGCCGGTCCGGGGCGACCAGGGAGCCGGCCTGCTTGACGTGATCGCCCAGGGTTTTTCGCAGGGCCCGGTGCAGCAGATGGGTCGAGGTGTGGTTGGCCGCCGTGGCGGCCCGTTTCTC
>JAHJDS010000260.1 GCA_018812395.1 Pseudomonadota bacterium | reverse complement strand
CCGGGGGCCAAAGCCGTAGTCGGAGGGTCGTCGCGGTTTGGGGCGGGCGTACAGGCCCGGCAGGGCCAGCCTGACCAGCAGCGGTTCGGAGGCCCTCCTCTGCCGGCCCAAGGCCACCACCGCCTCCCGGATCGTGGCCACGCTCCAACCGAGCGGCGCTTTGTTCTGGCTCCACCACACTCCGACGATCCGGGACAACTGCCGGAGCACCTTGGGGTCATCCGCCTGCCACCCGATCACCCTGACGGCCAGGGTCCGGTCCACCACATCCCGCTTCTGGCCGGCGAACAGCGGCGTCTCGAGATCATCGGTCCGATTGATGCGGCGCCATATCAGGCGGGCCGCCCCGGGCGGCCTGACCCGGGCCGCGGCCCCCAGGACCGCCGGCGAATAATCGCCCGCCGCCAGCCGGCCGAGGACCAACGGCCGGGCCCAGACGTCCTCCGGCCCCACTGCGGCCAGGACCAGGTTTTCATCCCGTTTTTGCAAGATGGCCGCCGCCCTGGGCCCCATGATGACCACCAACATCCGGGCGATGTGAACCTCCTCCCTGTCCCCCCGGGGGACCTCTGGCAGAGAGGCCGTCAACTTGGCAAGACTCTTTTTGAGCCAGTCCCGGGAGGCAGGGCCGCCGGCCCGGCGCAACATCATGACGACCGCTTCCTCCGTCCCGCCGCCGGCCGGGATCTCGCCGCCGCCGGCCGGTGTCTCGCCGCCGGCGGCCGGGGTCTCGCCGCCAGCGGCCGGGGTCTCGCCGCCGGCGTCCATGACCATCGCCCTCAGGCGGCGATCAGTGGCCACTCGGGGGGCCACCTGGGACAGGATGCCTTCCCGCAGTTTGACCTCGGTCGATGTCAGGCCGACGGTCCGGGCCTTGACCGTCAATTCGGCCAGCCAGCTCGTGAGCAAGTTGATCACCGAACGATTGATCTCGTGGACGACGACCTGCTCGGCGACCTGATTAAGACTTCCTTCCAGCCGCTTGACCTTGGCCGCGGTGTAAGGTTTCACGTCCTTGTTTATGGCCAGGGCATTGAGGGCCTTGACCTTTATCGGGATGCTTATCTTGTTGTCGCGGAGGATGGTCTCCTCCTGGGGATGGAGGCCGCCCGGACCGAGCAAGACCACCGCCCGGCGGACCAGCCCCAGCCGACGCCCGGGCGGCCAGGCCACCTGCCAGTCCGCGGCCAGGTGACCGATCCTCAAGAAGACCGGCAACCTGGCCAGGAGCCGGTCCCGGGCGATCTTCTTACAGGCCTCGCGGACAGCCGCCGGGCCGGCGGCCCGACCGACGCTGATTCCGTCCCGGCTGGGGTCGTACAGCCGATCCATCCACCGCCAGTCGGAAACGTAATAGTCGAAGGTCTCGACGTCGTAATTCCGACTCAACACCGTCTGGCCGGTGCGCGGGTCGCGGACCTCGAGGAGCAGACTCAGCTTGACCTGATAGCGCCGGGAGGGCACCAGATAACCGCCCAGGTCCGCCCGCCCCGACGAGATCAACATCGCCACCATCACCACCGGCGACACCAGCCCGTCCAGAAAGGCGTGGGGGATCGACATCTCGTTGTAGCCGGCCGGAGAGATGAAGAAGGAACTGACGGTGAAGCGCAGGAGGACCTGGCCCGGGGCGCCGAAAAAGACGGGCCGGGCCTTGAAAACCCGGTGGAACACCTTTTCCGCGGCCAAGTGCTTCACCAGAAGCGAGCGCACTTCACCGGGATAGAGATGCACGTTGGTGTTGCCCTGGGGCCACGAGCGCTGGTCGACCACCGGCAGTACGGCGCCCGAAAAGCTGGTTTTGACCGGCGGCGCCTCGGGGACCTTGAACCTCTCCCCGGCGCATCCCAAGGAGAACAGCCACCCCAGCCAGACCAGGGACAGGCCCAGGCGACGTATCATGTCGCGCCCCTTTGGCTCAGCCATCGTTCGCCTCCCGAGGGCGGTGCCGGCGGTCTGGTTCACGGGCGGCCGCCTCGGCCTCGGTGGCCGGACGAACCTCCCTGATGCGGACGGTGAAAAAAAGCCTCTGCCCGGCCAGGGGGTGGTTGAAGTCGGCCATGACGCCGTCGGGCCGGACCTCCTTCACCGTGTAGGACACCACCTGATTCCCGATCTCCCGCTTGAACCTCTCTCCGGCCTGATAGTCGTAGTCCGCGGCCAGGTAGCTGCGGCCGATGAATTGGACCAGACCCTGGTCATAGTCGCCGAAGCCCTGGTCCGGTTCCACGTCGAAGGACACCTCTTCGCCGGCCTTCCGGCCCCACAGGGCCTTCTCCAGCCCGGGCAGGACCGTCCGGCGACCGGCGACGAAAGACAGTTCGTGAAACTCTCCGGCGCGGTGGCCGAGCCCCTCTCGGGCGGTCTCGACGTGGTATTCGAGGCGAACAGTGGTGTCCCGACCGATGCGCACCCGTCCTCCCCGCGGTGAGGGCCGCCGGCCTCACGGCCGGCCGAACACGGCCGCCGCGCCCAGTTGCTCCTCGATGCGCAGGAGCTGGTTGTATTTGCACAGGCGTTCCGAGCGGCTGAGGCTTCCTGACTTCAACTGCCCGCAACCGGCGGCCACGGTCAGATCGGCGATGGTCGTGTCCTCGGTCTCGCCCGAGCGGTGGGAGACCATCTGCCCCCAGCCGGCGTTCTTGGCCGTGGCGATGCAGGTCAGGGTCTCGGTGACCGTGCCGATCTGGTTGAGCTTGATCAGCACGGCGTTGGCCGCCTTTTCCTTGATCCCCCGATCGACCAGCGCCGGATTGGTGACCAGCAGGTCGTCGCCCACGATCTGGACCCGCTCGCCCAGGCGCTCGGTCATGGCCGCGAACCCGGCCCAGTCGTTTTCGTCCAAAGGGTCCTCGAACGAGACGATGGGGTAGCGCTCCAGCCAGGCGGCGTAGTAGTCGATCATGTCCTCGGTCGAACGCGCGGAGCCGTCCGACCACCGGAAGACGTAAAGCCCCTTCTCCTTGTCGTAAAAGGAGCTGGCCGCCGAGTCCAGGCCCAGGGCCACGTCGTCGCCCGGACGATAGCCGGCCCGTGTGATGGCGGCCAGGATGACCTCGACCGCCTCCTCGTTGGACCCCAGATTGGGCGCGTAGCCCCCCTCGTCCCCCACGGCCGTGGACAGCCCCTTGTCCTTGAGGACCACCTTCAGGGCGTGGAAGACCTCGGCCCCCATCTGGACGGCGGTCCGGAAGTCCGGCGCCCCGACCGGGGCGATCATGAACTCCTGAATGTCGACGTTGTTGTCGGCGTGGGCCCCGCCGTTGATGACGTTGAAAAAGGGGAGCGGCAGCCGAACGGCGTTGGTCCCGCCCAGGTATCGATACAGGGGCAGGTCGACCGCCGCGGCCGCGGCGTGGGCCACGGCCATGGACACCCCGAGGATGGCGTTGGCCCCCAGCTTGGCCTTGTTGGGCGTGCCGTCCAGGTCGATCAGCAGGCGGTCCAGGCCGGCCTGGTCCAGGGCGTCGAGGCCCAGGATCTCGGGGGCGATGGCCTCCCGGACGTTTTGGACGGCCTTTAGAACTCCCTTGCCGCCGTAGCGGCTCTTGTCGCCGTCCCGGAGTTCGAGGGCCTCGGCCTCGCCGGTCGAGGCGCCCGAAGCCACCGCCGCCCGGCCGAACGTGCCGTCCTCGAGGCCGACCTCGACCTCGACCGTGGGATTGCCTCTCGAGTCCAGGATTTCCCGGGCCTCGATCAATTCGATCTCAAACATGGTCTCCCCCCCAGCTGCCTTAATGTAGACTAACCCTAACCCCCATCCGCGGGGGGTGTCAACCGCTCCGTCCGGGCGGGCCGTCTCCGGGCCGGGCCGGGCCGCTAACGCCCCCGTCCGTGTAATCCCAGGGACCCTCAAGGCGGCGCGCCGGGGCGCATCACGCCACTTTTTGCCTGGACAACTCCCGGACCTGATGATAGTTTACCCTACTCGTAAACGGCAAAAAAAACCAAGGGGGCGCCGACCATGGCCCAGAAGAAAACCGCATCACCCCGCCAAACGACCGCCAAGAAAAGGACGGCCCGACCCCGGAAATTCGTTTACTTCTTCGGCGAGGGCAAGGCCGACGGCGGGGCCCACCTGAAAAACCTGCTCGGCGGCAAGGGGGCCAACCTGGCCGAAATGGCCGGGATCGGCATCCCCGTGCCGGCCGGGTTCACCATCACCACCGAGGTCTGCACCTACTTTCAGAAAAGGAAGTCATACCCGGTCGGTCTCAAGAAACAGGTCGAGACGGCGGTCAGGAAGATCGAACGGGCCATGGGCGCCAAGTTCGGCGATCCTAAAAATCCGCTGCTGATCTCGGTTCGCTCCGGGGCCCGGGTGTCCATGCCGGGCATGATGGACACCGTGCTCAACATCGGCCTCAACGACCGGACCATCCAGGGGATCATCGCCAAAACCGGCAACGAGCGCTTCGCGGCGGACGCCTACCGCCGCTTCGTCAACATGTACGGCGACGTGGTGATGGGCGTCCGGCCCCGGACCGAAAAGGAGCACGACCCGTTCGAGGAGATCATGGACCGGCTCAAGGCCGACCGCGGCGCCCTGCTGGACCTGGATTTGACCGCCGACGATCTCAAGCTGCTGGTCCGGCGCTTCAAGGCCCTGGTGAAGCGGCGCCTGCGGCGCCCCTTCCCCGAGGATCCCTACGAGCAGCTGTGGGGCGGCATCGGGGCCGTGTTCGAGTCGTGGGACGTCCCCCGGGCGGTGTCCTACCGCGAGATCCACGGCATCCCGGGCGACTGGGGCACGGCGGTCAACGTCCAGGCCATGGTCTTCGGCAACATGGGCGACGACTCGGCCACCGGCGTGGCCTTCACCCGCGACCCGGCCACCGGCGAGAACTACTTCTACGGCGAGTACCTCAAAAACGCCCAGGGCGAGGACGTGGTGGCCGGCATCCGCACCCCGCAGCCCCTCAACCGGGCCAAGAAGGTCCCCCGGGGAGTCAAGACCCTTGACCGGGAATTCCCGCGGCTCTACAAGCAACTGGACGGCATCCGCCTCAAGCTCGAGCGTCACTACACGGACATGCAGGACGTCGAGTTCACCATCCAGCAGGGCAAGCTGTGGATGCTTCAAACTAGGACCGGCAAGCGGACCGCCTTGGCCGCGGTCAAGACCGCCGTGGACATGGTCACAGAGCGGCTGATCAACAAGGCCACGGCCGTGCTCCGGATCGACCCCGAGACCCTCGATCAGCTCCTGCACCCGAGGCTCGACCCCAAGGCGGCGCCCAAGGCCGTCGCCCAGGGCCTGCCCGCCTCGCCCGGCGCGGGCGTGGGCCAGGCGGTCTTCTCCGCCGTCGACGCCGAGGCCTGGGCCAAGGACGGGCAGAAGGTCATCCTCGTCCGGCACGAGACCTCGCCCGACGACATCCGGGGCATGAACGCCGCCCAGGGCATCCTCACCTCGCGGGGCGGCATGACCTCCCACGCCGCGGTCGTGGCCCGGGGCATGGGCACGCCCTGCGTGGCCGGCTGCGGCGACATCCACGTCGATTACACCAAGGAGCGGTTCGTCACCAAGGGCGGGGTGAGCGTCAAGAAAGGCGACTGGATCACCCTGGACGGGGCCAAGGGCGAGGTCTATCAAGGCCAGTTGCCGACCATCGCCCCGACGCTGACCGGCGACTTCCGCACCTTCATGGGCTGGGTGGACGAATTCATGAAACTCGGCGTTCGGACCAACGCCGACACCCCCCACGACGCGGCCGTGGCCCGGTCCTTCGGCGCCGAGGGGATCGGGCTGTGCCGCACCGAGCACATGTTCTTCGAGGGCCACCGCATCGACGCCGTCCGGGAGATGATCCTGGCCGACGACGAGAAGGGCCGCCGCCGGGCGCTCAAGAAACTCCTGCCCATGCAACGCCGGGACTTCATCGGCATCTTCGAGGCCATGGCCGGGCTGCCGGTCACCATCCGGACCCTGGACCCGCCGCTGCACGAATTCCTGCCCCACACCAAGGCCGAGATCAATGACCTGGCCAGGAAGATGAAGGTCAAACCCCGCAAAATAGCCGACAAGGTGGCCGACCTCGACGAGGCCAACCCCATGCTCGGCCTCCGGGGCTGCCGGCTGGGCATCGCCTACCCCGAGATCACCGAGATGCAGGCCCGGGCCATCTTCGAGGCCGCCTGCGCCGTGACCCGGAAAAAGAAAAAGGTCCTGCCCGAGATCATGATTCCCCTGGTGGGGCACGTCAACGAGCTCAAGCGGCAAAAGGACGTGGTGATCAAGACGGCCGAGGCCGTGTTCGCCGAGCAGAAGACCCGGGTCGATTACCTGGTGGGCACGATGATCGAGCTGCCCCGGGCGGCCCTCACCGCCGACCAGATCGCCACCGAGGCCGAGTTCTTCTCCTTCGGCACCAACGATCTGACCCAGACGACCTTCGGTCTGTCCCGGGACGACGCCGGAAAGTTCCTGCCCTCGTACGTCGCCCAGGGCATCCTGCCCCACGATCCCTTTGTCAGCATTGACGTGGACGGCGTGGGGGCGCTGGTGGCCATGGGGGTCCGCAAGGGCCGGGCGACGCGTCCGAAACTCAAGATCGGCATCTGCGGCGAGCACGGCGGCGATCCCATGTCCGTGGCCTTCTGCCACCAGGTGGGGCTGGACTACGTGTCCTGCTCGCCCTTCCGGGTGCCCATCGCCCGCCTGGCCGCGGCCCAGGCCAAACTGATGGAAAAACAGACCGTGGAACGGGACGTCTGATCGGGCGACAATAGCCGTGGGGCCGGCCCCCTCGAAGCGCGCCGGCCCCGTTGCGTTCGCCGCCGAGGAGCCTGCCGTGACCAAGATTCGCATCGCCGGGATCGGATCGTACCTGCCCGAGGGAATCATCCACAACCGGGACCTGGAAGAAATTCTGGACACGACCGACCAGTTGATTCGGAAACGGACCGGCGTCGTCGAACGCCGCCGGGCGGCCCCGGATCAGGCCGCGTCGGATTTGGCCAAGGAGGCCAGCCTGGCGGCCCTCGCGGACGCGGGAATGACGGCCCAGGACATCGACCTGATGATCGTGGCCACCATCACCCCGGACACCCACTGCCCGGCGG
>JAHJDS010000259.1 GCA_018812395.1 Pseudomonadota bacterium | reverse complement strand
GTTTCTATCATCAGACGTCCCCCCCGCGGCATGGCGTCCCGGGCGTTGACGGCCAGGTTCATGATGACCTGCTCCAGGAGGCCGGGATCGGCCTTGACCGCCCCCATGTCGGCGGAGGGAGCGATGACCAGATCGATGTCCTCACCGATCAACCGCCGCAGCATCTTTTCGACATCGCCCAAGGTGAGGTTGAGGTCCATCACCCTCACCTCCACTACCTGCCGGCGGCTGAAGGCCAGGAGCTGGCGGGTCAGGGCGGCGGCCCGCCTGCCTGCTTTCTTGATCTCCTCGATTTGCGAGAATAAGGGATCTGTTGGAGAAATATGGCTCAAGGCCATTTCGCTATAGCCGGAAATGATGGTCAAGAGGTTGTTGAAATCGTGGGCCACCCCCCCGGCCAGTCGGCCCACGGCCTCCATCTTCTGGGCCTGGAAGAATTGCTCCTGGAGCTTGTTTTGCTCGGTGACGTCCCTGAGGACAACGATGCATCCATCGACCTTTTCCGTCTCGTTCTTGAACACGGAGGCGCTGACTTGAACGTCCAGGACTTGACCGTCCTTGGTCAATCGATGCGTGTCGAACAAAACTGCCTTGCCGGTCTCCTGCACCGTTTTGATGGCCAGCTCAGTCTCCGACCGACTTTCTTCGGGAACGAAATCCACTCGCTGCCCGATGATCTCATCCTCGGACCAGCCAAACGTCTTCTCAAAGGTGGGATTGGCGTAGATGACTCTGCCCTCGGAGTCATAACTAACGATGGAGTCGGACATAGCCTCCAGCAGGGTCCGGTGACGTCCTTCGCTTTCCTTTAGCGCCGCTTCGGCCTGCTTGTGTTCGGTGATGTCGTCATAGACCGCGACGATCTCGTTTGACGGCAGGCGGTACACGTAATTGTCGCGCCAACCGGAAATGCGCTCATCCTTATAAAAGGAACTCATGAGTCTCTCCGCCTTGCCGGTTCGCCACACTCGCTTCAAGACCTCGAGCAATCCGAACTCTTCGATCCCCGGAAATATCTCGGTAGCTCTTCGTCCGATTACATCTTCCCGCGCGAGGCTGTCGATTCTCTCCGCCGCCCGATTGATATCCTTGAAGACGTAATCATTGCCGTCGTCCACCGCTTCGTAAAGCGCCACGCCGCTGCTCATGTTGTTGAACAGCTCCCGGAACCGAGATTCGCCTTCCCGGATAGCCATCTCGGCCTTCCGCTGGTCGGTGATGTCCTGAACCTGAGAAATGAAATAGGACGGATTGCCCTGTTCGTCTCGAACCAGGGAACTTGAAACCTGTCCCCAGACAGTGTGCCCATCTTTATGTAGACACCTTTTTTCAAATACGCCTCCACCCGTCTCCCCATCCACAGCTTGTTTCATGAACTTGGGGCTGATATTCACATCTTCGGGGTGGGCGATGTCGTTGACGGTCAGGCGTTCCAACTCTTCTTTGGTGTAGCCGAATATCCGAGACATGGCGTCATTTACCTTAAACAAGCGTCCCTCGGTGTTGACCAAGCACATCCCGGCATTTGCATTCTCAAAAGCATGGCGGAATCGTTTCTCGCTCTCCACCAGTGATTCCTCGGCCTGTTTTCGGTCGGTGATGTCCCTGAATACGCCGAGCAGATGAGGCCGGCCGTACAATTCCAGCCGCCCTGTATTGACGTCCGCCAGGAACACGCTGCCGTCCTTGCGCCGCACGGGGATGTCCTCGGCCAGGGTGGACTCGCCGCGCCGTTGCTTCTCGAAGGTGGCCGCGACCGCAGGCATATCTTCAGCCCGATGGATGTCGGCCACGGACAGTCCCTTGATTTCCTCGACGGAGTACCCTAGCATCCGGCACATGGTCTTGTTGGCGATCACGAACCGTTGTGACTCGGCATCCGCCAGCAGGATGCCGTCGCTTGCCGCCTCTAAGATAACGCGTAAGGTCTGTTCCGACCTGTCTCGCTCCGCCTCCACCTCGATGCCATTCAGCGCGAAGGCAATGTCCCCGGTGACCTCCAAGAGCAATGACGCCTCTTCCTCGTCGCCCATGTATTGCGGAGGAACGGAAATCCCGAGGTAACCATACCGCCGATCGCCGTGCCGCAACTCGACGTTAATCGCGGAGTTTCCCATGTACAAATCCACCAGAGCGCAGTCTTGGCACGTGGCGGTGGGATCAGCCGTCACGGTCACGTCCGATTGGGGTTGGTCCCGCCGACAGCACGCCGGCAGCCCGCCTTTCCGGAACACGTCCGTCAGGCTGGTGAATTCGGCGTCGCTGAAACCGCGGCGCGCGCCCTCGATCCGGTCCGGAAGCCCATCGGTCAGGACGATCCACACGCCCGAAAAACCGCGCGAGCTGAAAAGTGCGTCGCAGGCCCCCTGAATCAGTCTGTCCCGCCGTTTCTCACCCACAATGAGTCGGTTGACGCTGCGGATGGAGTGCAGCACCGCATTCAAGTGTTGAACCTTGGCTTCGTCCATTTTGCGCTCGGTGATGTCGCGAACGACGTGAACGGCGCCGACGATATCTCCGTCCTCGTCCTTCACCGGGTCAACGGCGATCATCAACCAGCTATCGCTTCCCGGCACGGGGATTTCAGCGGTCTCCCGCTGCCGGCTGACGAGCATCTTTTGCAGAGGGCAATTGGGTATCGACTTCTCGCCGCCGTGGGCCAATTGGCAACAGACCCGCCCCGTCATCTCGGCCGCGGTCACACCGGTGAATTGATGACCGGCCGCGTTGGAGCGCATGATCCGCCGGCTCGGGTCCACCAGGCAGACCCAGTCGGACATGGCGTTGAAGGTGTCTTCCCATTCTTTATGGCTTCGCGCCAACGCCTCCCGGGACATCCTCCGCTCGTCCCGCAGTTTCTTTTCCTCCAGCGCCTGGGCGACCGCCGGTCCGAGCCGGGCCAACCGGTCCTTGAGCAGGTAGTCGGCCGCGCCTCGTTTCAGGCACTCGACCGCCACCTCCTCGCTGATGCCGCCGGAGACCACCACGAAGGGTATGTCCAGGTTCCGCTCATTTAAAAGTTCAAGCGCTCGCGGCGCGTCGAAGGCGGGCAGGTTATAGTCCGCCAGAATCAGGTCCAGGTCGGCATCCAAAAAGGATAGATAGTCCGCTTCGGTCTCGACGCGTCGCCACTCCGGCTCATACCCGAACCGACGCAGTTCATGCAGCATCAGTTCGGCGTCCTCGGGCCGGTCCTCGAGGATCAAAACGCGGAGTAGTGATGACATGTCGGCCCCCATGTGTCGCTTGGCTCCGGACGGGACATCCCCCAGCGTCGAGCCGGCGCCTGGAATCCCTAGGCCACTGGTGGCTGGTTGAGAAGCAGCCAGTAAAGTCCCAACTGGCGCATGGCCTCCGTAAACTGGTCGAAGTCCACCGGTTTGATGATGTAGCTGTTGACGCCCAGATCGTAGCTCTCGACAATGTCCTTCTCGTCACTGGACGAGGTCACCACGGTGACTGGTATGGCCTTGGTGCGGGGATCGGCCTTGATGCGCCGCAGCACCTCCAACCCGTCCACCTTGGGCAGTTTCAGATCGAGCAGAATCACCTTGGGGCCATTCGCCATTTCCCGGTCACTGTACGCGCCGGTGCAAAAGAGGAACTCCAGCGCTTCGGCCCCATCCCGGACCACGTGGATGCGGTTGGCCAGGTTGGCCGATCTGAAGGCGTGGAGGGTCAATTCCACGTCGTTGGGGTTGTCCTCGACCAACAGGATTTCAACAATATTGGCACTCATGAGTGACTCTCCTTCTGGGGAATGTCCGGCCGGGAGGATGGACACGGCACCCCCGAGAAATTATAGCGTAAAATAGAAAGTGGCCCCATGGTCCACTTCCCCCTGGGCCCAGATACGCCCGCCGTGGCGGTGAATGATGCGCTGCGCCAGGGCCAGGCCCACCCCCGATCCTTCATAATCCTCGGCGCGATGCAGCCGCTGGAACACGCCAAAGAGCTTTTTCTCGTATTGCATGTCAAAACCGACCCCGTTGTCTCGAACAAAATACACGCGCTCGCCGTCCGTCTCCTGGGAACCGATTTCAATGCGGGCCTCCTCTCGATCGCGGGTGAACTTGAGGGCGTTGCCGATCAGATTGACAAAGACCTGTTTGAGCAGTTCCGGGTCGGCCTGGCAGGTGGGGAGATCGCCGTTGGTGATCTCGACCCGCCGGCCCTCTTGGTCCGGGCGCAACACGGCCACGGCCTCGTCCACCAGGTCAGCGGGAGAAACCGTCTGTTTCTTGAGTCGCTTCCGGCCCAGACGGGAGAAAGTGAGCAGGCCGTCGATCAGGCGGTCCATCTGTTGGGCGTTGTCTCGAATCAGACCGAGGTAGCGGGCCGGTTCGTCCGTGAGGAGGTCTCGGTGTTCCTCGATCAGAATTCGCGAGAAACCGTCCATGGCCCGCAGCGGCGCCCGCAGGTCGTGAGAGACCGAATAGGTAAAGGCCTCCAGTTCCCGGTTGGCGGCTTCCAGTTCCTCTTCGCGAAGCTGAAGCGATTGGGACATTTGATCGAAGCTCCTGGCCAGTTGCCCCAATTCACCCGACCCGTAGGGGGGGCCGGCCCGGGCGGCCAGGTCCCCATCGGCGACCTGTTCGGTGACGTAGATGAGATGATTCACGGGGCGCATCATGAAGAAGGTGCCACCGAACCAGGCGGCCAGCAAGGCCAACACACCGACTAACGCCAGTAACAGCGTGTCACGAATCATCTTTCGGGTTAACGGCGCAAAGGCCTTCTTAACGGACATCCCGATCAGGACGTATACGGCCCCGTTCTGGCCCAATGACGTGAATCCAAACAACCGCGGCACGCCCTCGAATCCCGGCGCCTCCACCACGCCCTCCCGACGATTCAAGATAATCTTGGTTATGGCCAGGTTCGAAACATTCCGGCCGATCATGCCCGGGTGCGCGGGATAGTGAACCAACACCCGGCCGTAACGGTCAATTACCGCCAGGTGCGTGTCGGGCGGCAGCTTCATTTGGGTCAGGAAGTTATCGAGCCAGCCCAAATCCACGCCGGTCACGATGACCGCCTTGAGCCTTCCGCCGGCGTCCTTGACCGGGTGGGCCAGGACAAGAGACGCTTTACCCGTAATTCGGCCAAGGACGTAATGACCGACGACAAAACGTTTAGTCTTCAGGAGGCGCTTGAAATAGGGGCGGTCGGCCAGACTGATCCGCTTTCGCCTGAGGGGTGCGCTGGCAAAGACCACGCCGTCCGGTCCGGTGGCCAGAAAGGCCGGGAACATTCTGGTGTTTTTCAGCAAGCCGGCCAGAATGGCCGAGGTGGCGGCGGCATCTCGGCTTTTTAGTTGGGGCAACTGCGACAGGGTAAAGAGAATCTGACGCGCATTGTCCAGATAGCGGCGTTGCATCTGGGATGCGTGTCGGGCTATCATCTGGACCCGGGCCTTGGCTTCGGCGATCGCCTCATGACGATCTTCCAGGCCGGAGTAGACCGTCAAGGCCAGGGCCGGCAGGGCCGCCAGCAGGACCAACACCACCAACCGAAGGCGCAGGCCGCCGACTCGGAACCACCCCATGACTTGACCCCCCATAAACTCAGACTTGTGTCCAGCCCGCCTTCATCTTTTTCCATTCATTCTGAAACACCTTCAGGAAACAAAATCACCCCTCCCCGCTGGAAGGTAAGGATTCCGGGGCGCAACAGGCTTTACTTTCTATTGAGATGGGCGCGAGATGCGCGCGACAGGAGAAGTGGTCGGTAACAGCCGGTTGACCGCCCATGTATTAAGAGAGCGTTGCGGAACGGGGTTTTTCCGGGGCCTTTTTTTCCTCGGGTCTGAGTTTCGGGAAAACAGGGCCAAGTTGTTGATCGGCGTCGGCGTCCGGTCGTCGAGACAGGCCAAAATCTGCGCCCCCAGGTCCGACGGG
>JAHJDS010000258.1 GCA_018812395.1 Pseudomonadota bacterium | reverse complement strand
CGTGCTGTCCATCGTCGACCACAACGCCGTCAAGCCGGCCGTCATCCTCAAGGTCCAGGGCGGCAAGTTCGTCTACGTCAAGACGGTCAAGCCGTAAGCCCGCTGATCGCCCCGGGGGCTGACGACGGTCCCGACCGCCGTCGCCCCCGGGACGCCCCTGTTTTCCAAACCGGGCCGGGTTGATTCGCCGGCGAACGGTAAACCGCCATGACCCTGACCCTCATCATTCAGCAGATCATCAACGGCCTGACCCTGGGCACCCTGTACGGCCTGATCGCCATCGGCTACACCATGGTCTACGGGATCCTGCGGCTGATCAACTTCGCCCACGGCGACGTGCTGATGATGGGCTGCTATTTCGCCTTTTTCGGGGCGGCCGTGTTCTCGATGCCCTGGTGGCTGTCGGCGGCGGTGGCCATGGCCCTGACGGCCCTGCTGGGGGTCATCATCGACCGGGGGGCCTACGTGCCGGTCCGGAAAGCCCCCCGGATCTCGGCCCTGATCACGGCCATCGGCGTGTCCTTTCTGCTCGAAAACCTCGGCCTGGTCGTCTTTGGCGGCCGGCCCAAGAGCTTCACCGACTACATCCCGGATTTCATCAGCCAGGTCCACACCATCGAGGGCGTTAGGGTCCTGGGCCACTCGATCTACACCCCGATCATCACCTTGCTGTTGGTCGCCGGCCTGCTGGTCATCGTCTACCGGACCCGGCTGGGCCAGGCCATGCGGGCCGTCAGCCGGGACATGGAGACGGTCCAGTTGATGGGCATCAACGTCAACCGGGTCATCGCCATCACCTTCGCCCTGGGGTCGGCCCTGGCCGCCGCCGGGGGAATCCTGTGGGCCATGAAGTACCCGCAGATCAATCCCCTGATGGGCATCTTCCCCGGACTCAAGGCCTTTGTGGCCGCGGTCCTGGGCGGCATCGGCAACATCGCCGGGGCCATGATCGGCGGGCTGATCCTGGGCCTGACCGAGATCCTGATGGTCGCCCTGTTTCCCAGTATGTCCGGCTACAAGGACGCCTTCGCCTTCATCATCCTGATCATGATCCTCCTCTTCCGACCAACCGGCATCATGGGGGAGAAGCTGCCCGAATGAGACGCGACCTGCCGTTCGTGGACGCCAATCCCCGGAACACCCTGCTCTCGGCCGTGGCCGTGGGGGTGTTGTTCACGGTCTTGCTGGCCTTCCAGGAGTGGTCCTCGGGCTACACCGTTCATCTGCTGACCAAGGCCGGAATCTACGTCACCATCGCCATCAGCTACAACCTGATCAATGGTGTGACCGGCCAGTTCTCCCTGGAACCCAACGCCTTTGTGGCCATCGGGGCCTACACCACCGCCCTCTTAACGCTCAGCCCGGCCGAGAAGGCCCAGTCGTTCATCATCGAGCCGATCATCTATCCGCTGTCGGTCATCCAGATCCCGCTGCTGCCGGCCCTGATCATCGCCGGCCTGGTGACCGCCTCTATGGCCTTTTTAATGGGCTTTCCCGTCTTCCGGGTCCGGGGGGACTATCTGGCCATCGTCACCCTGGGTTTCGGCGAGGTGGTCCGGGTGGTGGCCAACAACCTTCAAAGCGTGACCAACGGGCCGCTGGGCCTGAAGGGCATTCCCAAGTGGACCACCCTGTGGTGGGCCTGGGGCCTGGCCGCTTTGTCGGTGTTCGTTATTTACCGCCTGGTGCGATCCTCCTTCGGGCGGGCCCTGCGGGCCATCCGCCTCGACGAGACCGCGGCCGAGGCCATGGGCATCAACGCCTTCTGGCACAAGATGCTGGCCTTCACCCTGTCCGCCTTTTTCGAGGGCATCGCCGGCGGCCTGCTGGCCCACCTGCTGACGACCATTGATCCCAAGATGTTCACCTTCTTCTTGACCTTCGAGTTGCTGATCATCATCGTCGTCGGGGGCCTGGGCTCGACCACCGGCTCGATCATCGCCGCGGTCGGGCTGACCTTTATCAGTGAGTGGCTGCGGGTGGTCGAGGAACCGATGACCGCTAGGTGGCTGCTCGGTGTCGGCGGGGTCACCGGCCTCTGCCTGGCGGGGACGGCCCTGGTGGTGGTGCTGCTGGGATTTTGGCCCCGGCTGAGGCCGTGGATGACCTGGTACGCCGGTCGGGTGCGGCGGTGGGTGCTCGTCGGCGGCGCGGCCGGCCTGGCCCTGGCCGGGGGGACCCTGGTCGCCGGCCTGATCCTGGCCAAATTCGGCCTGTCCCTCCGCGAATTCCCGGGCAATCCGGGGATGCGGATGGTCATCTTTTCGATCACGTTGATCTTGTTTATGATCTTCGCCCGCCGGGGCCTGATGGGGCAGCATGACTTCTCGTGGCAGTGGTTGATCTATCTGCCGATCCGACTGAGGCGATGGGTCCGATCGCCGGGGAGGTCGTCGGATGAATCGGCCCCGGAGGAGGGGCGGCCGTGAGCCTGCTGGTCCTGGACGGGCTGCGGGTCGAGTTCGGCGGTCTGATGGCCGTGGCCGACTTCGACCTGGAAGTCGAGCCGGGGGAACTGGTCGGGCTGATCGGCCCCAACGGGGCGGGCAAGACGACCACCTTCAACGCCGTCAGCGGTCTGATCCGGCCCACCGGCGGGGAGGTGATCTGGGACGGACGCCGGATAGGCGGCCTCAAGGCCAACCGCGTCAACCGCCTCGGCATCGGCCGGACCTTTCAACAGATCAGGTTGTTCGGCGAAATGAGCGTCCTGGAAAACGTCATGGCCGGTTATCACGGTCGGTTGCGCTCCAACTTTATCGAGGCCGTTTTGCGCCTGCCCCGCTACGCCCGCGAGGAAAGGGAGATGATCGACTACGCCCGGCGGCTGCTCGAGGAAGTGGACCTGATCGATCTGGCCCGGGAACCGGCCGGGTCCCTGGCCTACGGCCAGCAGCGTCGCCTCGAGATCGCCCGGGCCATGGCCACCAAGCCCCGGCTGCTTCTGCTCGACGAGCCGGCGGCCGGGATGAATCCCCGGGAATCCATGGCCCTGTCCCGGACCATTCGCCGCCTCCAGGTCGATTACGACCTGACGATCCTGATAATCGAACACGACATGCCGTTCGTCATGGGCCTCTGCCCCCGGCTGTACGTCCTGGATCACGGGGTCAACATCGCCCTGGGCACGCCCCGGGAAATCCGCGACAACGAGCGGGTGGTGGCCGCCTATTTGGGGGAGCGTCGTGCTCGAGGTTGAGGACCTGAAGGTCAACTACGGCGGCATCCGGGCCCTGCGCGGCGTGTCGCTCGGGGTGGACCGGGGCCGGGTGGTGACCCTGGTCGGCAGCAACGGCGCGGGCAAATCGACCCTGCTGCGGACCGTCTGCGGCCTGGTCAAGCCCGCGGCCGGACGCGTCTCCTTCGAGGGACGGGACATCACCGCCCGGCCGACCCACCGGGTCATGCGCCGGGGCCTGGCCATGGTCCCCGAGGGCCGACGGGTGTTCGTCAATTTGAGCGTCATGGAAAACCTGTCGCTCGGCGGCTATCACCGGCCCCGGGACGAGGCCTGGCAGGCCGATCTGGACCGCGTGTTCGAACTCTTTCCCCTCCTGGCCGAACGCTCCCGGCAGGCGGCCGGGACCCTGTCCGGCGGCGAGCAGCAAATGCTGGCCCTGGGCCGGGGCCTGATGGGCGGGCCGCGGCTGTTGCTCCTGGACGAGCCGTCCCTGGGGCTGGCCCCTCGGCTGGTGGACGAGGTTTTTGGGGTGATCGAGCGGATTCGCGCCGACGGCGTGACCATTTTATTGGTCGAGCAGAACGCCGCCGTCGCCCTGGAGGTGGCCGACTACGGCTACGTCCTGGCCGGCGGCCGGATCGTGCTCCACGGTCCGGGCCGGGACCTGCTCGAGGACGAGCGGGTCCGCGACGCCTACCTGGGTGAGGCCGAAACCACCTGGTGAGTCCGTATTGACATCCTTCCCCCCTTTTTGCCATCATTGAACCCGACCCAAGACCGGATCACAGGGGGGAGCCATGACCCGGAAACGAAACGTTTTCTATCTGGCGCTCGGCCTCGGTCTTTGTCTGCTGTGCGGCACCGTGGTCGGGGCCGGGCCGACCGCGACCGTCCTCGAACCGGCCACCGTCCCGGGGGCAACCCCCAAGGGGCCGATCCGCATCGGGGTCATGTTGTCCATGACCGGGGCCGGCGCGGCCTACGGCCAGATGGAATGGATCGGCATCCAGGTGGCCATGAAGATGGTCCAAAAAACCCTGAACCGGCCGGTCAGGCTGTACCTGGTCGACACCAAATCCGACAAGATCGAGGCGGCCAACGCCGTCAACCGGCTGATCAACAAGAACAAGGTCGTGGCCATCATCGGCCCGACCATCTCCTCGACATCCCTGGCCGTGGCCCCCATCGCCGAAACGGCCCGGGTGCCCATGATCAGCCCCTCGGCCACCAATCCCCTGGTCACCCAGAACCGCAAATACGCCTTCCGGACCTGCTTCATCGATCCCTTCCAGGGCATTGTCGCCGCCCGGTACGCCTACCGCGTCCTCGGCAAACGACGGGCGGCGATCATCATCGACATCGCCCAGGATTACTCGGTCGGCCTGGCCAAGTTCTTTGCCGCCGAGTTCACCCGGCTGGGGGGCAAGGTGGTGGCCAAGGCCTTTTGCCAGTCCGGGGACCAGGACTTCACCGCCCAGATCAGCTCCATCATCCCCAAAAAGCCGGACATCCTCTACCTGCCCAACTACTACACCGAGGACGCCTTGATCGCCATCCAGGCCCGACAGCTCAAGCTGACCGCCCCCATCCTGTCCGGCGACGGCGCCCAGGCCATGGACCTGATCAACATCGGCAAAAAGGCCGTCGAGGGCTTCATGCTCACCGGCCACTTCCACCCCCGGAGCGCGGCCACCAAGACGGCCAAGAGGTTCCTGGCCCTTTTTAAGAAAAAATACCCCAACAAGACCGTGACCGCCTTCCACGCCCTGGGCGCGGACGCCTACTTGGTGCTCATGGACGCCATCGGGCGGGCTGGCTCGACTAACCCGACCAAGATCAGGGACGCCCTGGCCGCCACCCGCCGGTTCCCGGGCGTGAGCGGCATCATCTCCATCGACCACGGCGGCAACGCGGTCAAGAGCGCCGTCATCCTCGAGGTCAAGGGCGGCCAGTTCGTCTACCGGACCACGGTCAATCCTTAGACAAGTTGATGGGGGCAAGGCCGTAAATCATCCGGTCGGCCTCCAATGAATCACCGACGACCCCGACGACCCCGACGGCCCCGACGCCAGGGCGGGTCGGCCCGGTTTTTTTTAATGACCGCGAGATGTGGACCTGGTGGACAAGCTTCGGCCGTACCTTCCGGTTTTCGGAATTCGGACTCGAGTGTTTTTAAAAAACCGGACGTTCAGACCCGCCTTGGCGGTCCGCGTTAGGCATCCATCCGGCCCTTCATTTAATATAACAGCCTTATTTTATTAGCGTTACAATTTCGACCAACCAATTGGTTATATTTGGCCTGGACCTTGCACCCTCTCTCAACCAAGCGGTTGGTTAAAGGGCGGCGGCCCATTAACAAGGGAGGACAAAATGACTGACCAAATCGTCACCAAGAGGAGGATGCCCCCCGCAGCCCGGGTGGGCCTGATCGGCGCCTGCCAGGTGGGACCATTCAGCCTGCAAGGCGGCCTGTTGCTGCTCATCACCCGGCCGGCCGGACCGGTCCGGATCCCACCCGTTCGCCGGATCGAGTGGTTGGCCCCGCCCCGAAGCCGGCGGGTCGCGGCCGACCGGCGCGACCAGCGAACGGCTTCGCCTGCCCGGAAAACGATCCGGGTGGCACCGGAGCGGGCCGTTGAACCGTCCGCCAGGGCCGAGGCGGCCCCGGACCAAGACCAATGACGGGCCGCAAACCGAATGCGGCCCTCGACGATGGGGAGGGAAAGAAAATGACGTTTATTTGGGAGAACGCCAAGCGTCACTGGCAGGCCGTCATCAGCCTGTCCTGTCTGGCCCTGGCCCTGTTTCTGTCCGGCTGCGTGACGACCGGTCCGGCGGCCGAGACCCGGACGGTCGTCCCGGTCATGGGCCGGGTGGTCCCGGCCGACCTGACGCCCCTGGACATCAAGAAGCTGCTGTCCGAGTGCTCGAAGTACAACTACTACTGGTCGGGCACCGTGATTCAGGCCAATTCATTCCAGCGGGCCCCGATCTACGAGGTGGGGGCCGTCTTGATCGTGCCCAAGGGGGTCCGGGTCGAGATCGCCGGGCAGGACTGGAAGCGCCTCAACTCCTGTCCCTGGGCTCCCCGGGGAAGGTTCCGGTCGTGGGCGGTCGGGGAGCGCGGTCGCGACAGTGACCGGCCCGATCCGCGGGCAATCCTGGACGAGCGGGGCCGGGTGATCGGTTACGTCATTAGCCCGGCCGCGGTGGCCATGAGCGTCCTGGCCCGGGGGAAGAGCGGTTCCGGGGCCCGGGTGTACGAGGTCACGGCCGTGGCCCGTCTCGAGCCCAACGGCCCGGGCGGCGCCTCGGGCGG
>JAHJDS010000257.1 GCA_018812395.1 Pseudomonadota bacterium | reverse complement strand
CACCCAATCCCACCTGACATATCAGCTTTTATCCCGGTTTCAGGGCGGCCGCATCGAGTTGCTGCTGACCATGCTCGAGCCGGGGACCTCCAACGCCGAGCAGCCGATGTCCCACCCCGGGGACGAGGCCGCCCTGATCATTCAGGGCGAATGTTGGTTCGAATTGGGCGAGGAAGGTTTCAGCCTCAAAGAGGGCGACGCCATCTATATCCAGGAAAAAGCGCCCCACCGGTTCACGACCGCCGGGTCGGTGGCCTTGATCATCGTGTCGGCCATTTCACCGCCCGGATTCTGAATGATCCGCCAACGTGGCCGACGACGGAGGAGATTGCGATCGTGAACGAAGCCTTCCGGGGGGATCTGGTCCAGATCATAAACGTCATTATGGAGCCGGCCGACCGTCCCGAGACGCTCCCGCCGTCCACCCGGGCCGTGCCCTACCAAGGCTGGATTAAGGGCCTCCTGGTGGACGATCACGCCCGCATCGGCGACCAGGTGACCATTAAGACCTTCATCGGCCGGCATCTTTCCGGAAAGCTTTACGCCGTGGGTCCGACCTACGACCACGGCTTCGGCCGTCCCCGGCCGGAACTCCTGCCCATAGGCGCCCTGGCCAGGAAACTGCTCGGGGAGGACGGTTAGTGGATACGAGCTACCGGGCGGTCCTGTCCCTTAAGGGCGACATCCTACGTCAAAGCACGGGGATTGATTACGGCGCTTTCGAATGGTCGCCGCTGGCCTTTGACTACGAGAGCCTCATGGCCTCGGGCGACTACACCTTTGATCAAGTCAGGGAGGTGTTGGCCGAGACCGGCGTGGGCGACACCCCGCTGGTCGAGCTGAAGAACCTGACCGGCCTGGTCCGCTCGATCTCTTCGCCCGGCAAGGGGGCCCGTATCTTTGTCAAGGACGAGGCGGCCAATCCCAGTGGCAGTTTTAAAGACCGGCGGGCGGCCTTGTCGGTTTATCACGCCTCCCGGCTCGGTTACATGGGCGTGGTCGCGGCCAGCTCGGGCAACTACGGCGCCGCCGTGGCTTCTCAGGCGGCCAAGCGGAATCTCAAATGCATCGTCCTGCAGGAGACCTTTGACAGCCGCAAGATGGGCCAGCCAGAGATCCTGGAGAAGACCCGTGCCTGCGAGGCCTACGGAGCCGAGGTCTGGCAACTGACCGTCGGTCCGGAGTTGTTCTACATCATGCTCCGGGTCCTGGAGGAAACCGGCTTCTTTGCGGCCTCGCTGTACGTGCCGACCGCAGTGCAGGGCATTGAAACCCTGGGCGAGGAGTTGGCCCGGCAAGTCAAGGCCCGGACCGGTCGCTTCCCCGACGTGGTGGCCGTCACCCACGCCGGCAGGGGCAACATCACCGGCACCGCCCGCGGGCTGCGCCGGGCCGGCAGCGAGTCGACGGAGGTCGTCGGCGTGTCGGTGGATCTGCAGGGCCTGCACATGGCCAGCGACGTGGACTTCAATCGCAAGTCGTTCACTACCGGCCATTCCGGTTACGGTATCCCCTTTGCCACCTGGCCGGACCGGACCGACGTGCCGCGTAACTGCGCCCGGGCGCTCAGGTACCTGGACCGCTACGTCCTGGTCAAGCAGGGGGACGTCTTTTTCGTGACCGAACTTCTGGCCAAGCTGGAGGGCATGGAGCGCGGGCCGGCGGGCAACACCTCGCTCACCGGGGCGGTGGCCATCGCCCAAGAGATGGAACAGGACCAGATCCTTGTCGTTCAGGAGACCGAGTACACCGCCGCCGGCAAGCTGCCGGCGTCACAGCTGACCTTTGCCGAAGAAAACGGCATCACGGTCAGGATCGGCGACCCGGCCGAAGGCGTGCCCGGTCAGTCGATCATCGTGCCGGAGTCGCTGGACCAGATCGAGGTGCAGGATTGGGAAATGACCCAGCTCCGCCGGTCTTACATCAGAAATGCGTTTCGGGCCGCGGGCGACTACCAGCCCACCGGCCGAGACTTCGAGTTCTTGGCCGCCGACTCCAAGTCGTCGGTCGAGTTCGTCACCTCGGCCTGGGGAGACATTGGCCAGGCCAGGGCGTCGTGAACCCGTGCCGTCCGGACCGATGCCCGTCGGCCGCCTGAGAGAAACGATTAACGACTGGCAGGGGGATGGGCCATGAGCGACCAGACCAAAACGGTTGACCAGTTCTTCGCCGCCATGAACCGCTACGACGTCGAGGGCATGGCCGCCTTGTTGGCCGATAACGTCGTTGCCTGGGAGGTGGCCGAGGCCGAACCGTGCCGCGGCCTGCATGCCTTTAAAAAGTCCTACACCGGGCTTTTCATCGGCTACCCCGACTGCCGGTGCGAGATCCTGGAGAAACACGACGCCGGCCAGGACGTGATCTACGAGGTCCGCTGGACAGCGACCAACACTGGTGTCTTCAAAGGCGTGGATCCGACCGGCAAGCCGGTCGACCTCCGGATCGCCTATTTCTTCAAGTTCGACGGCGACAAGATCATTCGGATCACCGAGTACTACGATCTGGCCACCCTGCTCGTCCAGCAGGACCAGCTTGAACTCTAAACCGAAAGGTCACACAAAGGGGAGTTGGGCATGATCTCACCCTCGGAATGGGACATCATTCGGAAAATCAAGAGCCGCCGGGCCCTGGAGCATATCGAGAACTTGTGCGCTTTCGGTGACCGGTTCGTCGGAACCGAGGGCGACCAAAAGGCCATGGACTATATCCGACGCCATTTCGAGCGGTTGGGCCTGGAAATCAAGGAGACCCCTATCGCCGCGCCGTGCTTCATCGAGGAAAAGCCGCCCTTGCTCCGAATCGAGGCCACGGGCGAGACCCTGGCCGGCCTGTCCCCATATCTCGGTCCGCCCACGATCAAGGGCGGCATCACCGCCGATGTGGTCGACGTGGGCGAGGGGACGGACGCTGACTTCGAGGAGATCGACGTCGACGGCAAGATCTGCCTCCTGATCGAAAAAGGGCTGGGTTACCTGAAATTCTGGCTGGGGACCTTGGCCCAGCGGGCCGCCCGGCGCGGGGCCCTCGGCCTGATCGTGATCCATCCCATGCCGTGGCCCTACCGCAACTCCATGGAGGCCGGCAACAGTAAAGTCGCCGACCGCTTCTGCTACCCGCAACTCCCGGCCATAACACTCTCGGCCGTGGAGGGGGCCAAGTTGATGTATGAACTCGGTCGGGGTCACACCCGGGTCCACCTGGAGGTCCATACCCTGATCGAGGAGCGCGACAGCCTGGTCATCTCCGGCGTCAAGAAGGGCGACGAGTTTCCCGACGAGCGGACGGCCATTCTGGGCCATCGGGACACCGCCGTGCCGCCCGGGGCCAACGACAACGCCAGCGGCACGGCCTGCGTGCTCACCCTGGCCGAGGTCCTGAGTCAGCAGGACTCCCGACGGGGCTTCGAGTTTATCTCGACCACGGCCGAGGACGGCGCCACCCTGGGGGCCTACCTCTACTGCCAGGCGCACAAAGACGAACTGCAGCGGAACATGAAGGCCTTGATCGACGCCGACATGATCAGCGTCGGCGGCCAGATAAAGCAGGTCGAAAAAGGGCTGTGGCCCGACGCCGACCCCGTCTACGCCACGGAGTGGTTGATGGACATGGTCGACGAGGTGGCCGAGGACCTGGGCTACTACTTCGGCCGGATGGAGGCCGCCTGGGGTGTGGCCGAGAGCGCGCGGTTCCTCGACATCGGCGTGCCTTCGACCTGGTTCTGGGCCCCGGACGACCCCTATTACCACTCCACCGAGGACAGCCCAGACAAGATCAACCCCAACAGCCTCAAGGCGGTTATGGACGTATCGGCGGTGGTCATGTGGCGGCTGGCCCAGGAGTAGACCGGGTCCTCCGGAGGGCGGGGGCGACCTCCGGGACCTGACCAAGAATTGCACGGGGGTGGGGATGTTTTCCCTCTTG
>JAHJDS010000256.1 GCA_018812395.1 Pseudomonadota bacterium | reverse complement strand
TTTCCACCGACTATGACACCAGCGACCGGCTTTACTTCGAGCCCTTGACCAAGGAAGACGTCCTGGGCATCATCGAGGCGGAAAGACCTTTCGGGGTGATCGTCCAGTTCGGCGGCCAGACGCCGCTCAACCTGTCCGTGCCCCTGGCCGAGGCCGGGGCGCCGATCATCGGCACCCCGCCCGACGCCATCGACCGGGCCGAGGACCGGAAGCGCTTCCAGGACCTGATTCAAAAGCTGGGCCTGACCCAGCCCGACAACGACACCGCCTTCACCGCCGACGAGGCCGCCGTGGCCGCCGAGCGGATCGGCTATCCGGTGATCGTCCGGCCGAGCTACGTTCTCGGCGGCCGGGGCATGGAGATCGTTTTCGACCGGCCGTCCCTGGAGAGATACGTGGCCTCGGCGGCCCGAGTTTCGCCCGACCATCCGATCCTGATCGACCATTTTCTGGAGGAGGCCGTCGAGGTCGACGTGGACGCGATCTGCGACGGATCGCAAACCATCGTCGCCGGGGTGATGGAGCACATCGAGCAGGCCGGGATCCACTCCGGCGATTCGGCCTGCGTCCTGCCGCCCCACACCCTCGATCAGGGGATTATCGACGAGATCATGGCCGCCACCCGGGCCATGGCCGCCGAGTTGGGGGTGGTCGGCCTGATGAACGTGCAGTATGCCGTCAAGGACGGCCGGGTCTTCGTCCTGGAGGTCAATCCCCGGGCCTCGCGGACGATCCCCTTTGTCAGCAAGGCCACCGGCGTACCCTGGGCCAAGGTGGCGACCAAGGTGATGATGGGCCTGAGCCTCGAGGCTCAGGGGCTTAGGGGCGAGGTCCGGCCGAAGCACTACTCGGTCAAGGAGGCGGTCTTTCCCTTTGCCCGCTTCCCCGGCGTGGACGCCATGCTCGGCCCCGAGATGCGCTCCACGGGCGAGGTCATGGGCCTGGACGCCGACCTGGGAGCGGCCTACGCCAAGAGCCAGCTGGCCGCCGGGCAGATTCTGCCCACCAAAGGACAGGTGTTCGTTTCGGTCCGCGACCCGGACAAGGCCGCCTCGGTCGAGATCTCGAGGCGCCTGGAGGCCCTGGGCTTTCAGATCCTGGCCACGGCCGGCACGGCCGCCTTCCTGCTCGAGTCGGGCGTCCACTGCCGCCGGGTCAACAAGATCGGCGAGCCGAGGCCCAACGTCGTCGACCACATCCTCAACGGCGAGGTCCAGTTGGTCATCAACACCTCGACGGGCAAGGGTCCGCAGAGCGACGCGGCCCGCATCCGCCGGGCGGCGGTGGACCGGGCCATTCCCTACGTGACCACCGTCGCCGGGGCGATGGCCACCGTGGGCGGCATCGAGGCCCTGGGGGACAGGGAACTGGACGTCAGGTCGCTGCAGGAGTATCATCAGGCCATAGAGGGAAGGCCCAACCTGGGATAGCCATGTATGTTTTGCCCGAAGACGGACCCCGCGAGGCCTGCGGGCTGTTCGGCGTTTACGGCCACGAGGATGCGGCCAAGCTGACCTACTTCGGCCTGTACGCCCTCCAGCACCGGGGTCAGGAATCGGCCGGCATCGTCGCCTCGGACGGCCGGACGGTCTCCGCCCACAAGGACATGGGGCTGGTGCCGGACGTGTTCAACGAGGACCTCCTGGCGGCCATGCCCGGCCACATCGCCCTGGGCCACACCCGGTACTCGACCACCGGCTCGTCGCTTTTGATCAACGCCCAGCCGTTCACCGTCTCCTTCGCCGGCCACACCCTGGCCCTGGCCCACAACGGCAACCTGACCAACTCCTACGACCTCCGGCAGCACCTGGAGGTCAACGGGTCGCTCTTCCAGACGACCATGGACACCGAGATCATCGTTCATCTGCTGGCCCGGTCGGTGCACAAGGGTCTCGAGGAGGCCTTCATCCACGCCCTGTCCCAGGTGCACGGCGCCTATTCGTTGCTGCTGATGACCGAGGACACCCTGATCGCCGCCCGGGACCCCTATGGTCTCCGGCCACTGTGTCTGGGTCGCCTGGGCGGGGGCTACGTCATCGCCTCGGAGACCTGCGCCCTGGATCTGGTCGAGGCCGAGTTCTGGCGGGAGATCGAGCCGGGCGAGGTGGTGGTCATCGACAAGGACGGCCTTTCCAGCGAAAAACCTTTTCCGGCCCAGCCCCAGGCGTCGTGCATCTTCGAATTCATCTATTTCGCCCGCCCGGACTCGACCATCTTCGGCCAGAACGTGTACCAGGTCCGCAAGCGCCTCGGCGCCGCCCTGGCCCGGGAGCATCCCCGGCCGGCCGATTTCGTGATGCCCTTCCCGGACTCGGGCAACTACGCCGCCCTGGGTTACGCCGAGGCGGTCGGCCTACCCTTCGAGATGGGCGTCATCCGGAACCACTACGTGGGCCGGACCTTCATTCAGCCCTCCCAGTCCATGCGCGACTTCGGCGTTCGGGTCAAGCTCAATCCGGTCCGGGAGCTGCTGGCGGGCAAGGAGGTGGTCATCGTCGAGGACTCGATCATCCGGGGCACCACCTCCCGGACCAGGGTCCAGACGCTCCGGCGGGCCGGGGCCAAGAAGGTGCACATGGTCGTCTCCTGCCCGCCCCATCGCCATCCCTGTTTCTACGGCATCGACTTCTCGACCCGGGGGGAACTGATCGCCGCCGAGAAGAGCGTGGACGAGATCCGCGATTTCGTGGAGCTGGACTCGCTGGGGTATTTGTCGGTCGAGGGTCTGGCCGGGGCCACGGGCCAAAACGGCCACGGTTTTTGCATGGCCTGCTTCACCGGCCAGTATCCGGAGATCGTCAAGGGCGACATGGACAAGCACCGCTGGGAGATGAAGTGCTGCGGGTCCTGAAGCCCGACCAGGCAAAGGCGGCCCTCGAGCAGGCCCGGGAGGTGCTGCGCATCGAGGCCGACGGCATCCTGGCCCTGGTGGACAAGGTGGACGAGCGGTTCGCCCGGCTCCTGGACGCCGTCCTGGATTCACCGGGACGGGTCATCCTGACCGGCCTGGGCAAGAGCGGCATCGTCGCCCGCAAGATCGTGGCCACCCTCAATTCGACCGGCACCCAGGCGGTGTATCTGCATCCGGTCGAGGCCATGCACGGCGACCTGGGCCTGGTCGGGCCCGAGGACGTGGTCATCGCCATTTCCAACTCGGGCGAGACCGACGAGGTCAACCTGATCCTGCCGGCCATCAAGCGTCTGGGGGCCATGATCGCCGCCTTCACCGGCGATCCGGACTCGACCCTGGCCCGCCAGGCGGACCTGGTCATCGACGTGGGCGTGCCCCGCGAGGCCTGTCCCCTGGGCCTGGCCCCGACCAGTTCGACCACGGCCGCCCTGGCCATGGGCGACGCCCTGGCCGTGGCCCTGATCAACCACACCGAGTTCACCCCCGAGGACTTCAAGGCCCGACACCCGGGCGGGTCCCTGGGCGAACGGCTGCAATTTAGCGTCTCCGAGATCATGGTCACCGGGCCGAAGGTGCCCACCATCGGCCCGGCAGCCACTCTGGAGGAGGTGGTCCGGGTGGTGGACGAGGGCGACCTGGGCACGGCCCTGGTGGTCGAGGACCAGGGCCGCCTCCAGGGGATCATCACCGACGGCGACCTGCGTCGGGCCTTGCGCCGGGGCCGGGACGTCCACGACCTGGCGGCCCGGGACCTGATGACCGCCCAGCCGGCCACGGTCGGCCCGGACCTGAGGGCGGCCCAGGCCCTGACCCTGATGGAGAGCAAGGGCATCACCGCCCTGCCGGTGGTCGATTCCCGAGGGAGAATCCTGGGCATCGTCCACCTTCACGACGTGCTGGGGCGCCAAGAGTTCCACGTGCAAGTGAGTTGAGGTCCAGCGTGAGCCTGCCGCGCGGACATGTGGTCGAGCTGGTGACCCCGCTGACCGAGGGCGGCCGGCTGGACGAGACCTCGCTGGCCCGGCTCATCGACCGGGTGCGGCCCTCGGCCGACGCCGTGTGGCTGGCCGGGGTCCGGGTGGGCGAGTTGTTGACCCTGCCCGACGACGTCTGGTCGGACGTGGTGAGGACCGGCCTGGAACTCCTCGGGCCCAAAGTCCCGGTCCTGATCGGCGTCACCGGCCACGACGCGTCGGCCACCCGTGGCCGGATCGAGGCCGCGGCCCGGCTGGTCGCGGACTCGTCCCGGGAGGGCATTGTCCTGGTGGCCGACCTGCCGCTGTGGTATCACAGCAACCGCGGTCTGCCCGAGATCATGGCCGAGTGGGGCCGGCTGGCCCCGGGAGAGATGGTCCTGGTCAACCACCCGCCGGCGATCAAATCCCTCCAACAAACCGCCAAACACGCCAACATCCGGACCGAGGTCCTGAAAAAGCTGTCGGCCCTGCCCGAGATTATGGGCTTGATCTACACCGGCGACGCCCGACGGGAGTCCAACTACCGCCGGGCGGTGCGCACCCGTCCGGACTTCCTGATCTACGATTACGATGAACTGAATTTTTTGGGCCGACCGTCCTCGGCCGGCGTGGTCGGTTCCGGCGGCAACCTCCTGCCCGGGGTCTGGCGGCGGCTGGTGGACGCCTCGCTCGGTCGGGCCGGACAGGTGGCCCGATTCGCCGACTACCAGCGCCAACTGCTGGGCTGGTCGTCCTTGGCCCGGGTCTTGGCCGGGTTGATGGCGGCCGATCCGGTCCGGGTCCTGAAGCGGGCGCTCCGTGTCCCGGGGATCATCGACCACGAGACGACCACCGCCCCCGGCCCGGCCCTGGACCCGGATCGGGCGAAGGCCGTGGACGCGTGGCTCAGCGAGCATCAACGCCATTTCAGGGGCGGGGAGTGAGCATGGAGCCGCCGGTCATCCAGGTTCCGACCGAGGTGCCCGTCTTGGGCCCGGCGACGCGTCCGTCTTCGCTGCGTTACGCCGACCAGGCCGGGCTGCACTTCGTCACCGACCAGGACCGGGTCGTGCTCAACGTCTCCCAGGCCGACGCCTGCCGGTACCTGGACGCGGGCCACAAGCCGCCGGCCTTCGAGTCCGCCGGCCCCCGGTCGCGGCTGCACTTCGACCCGGCCTCGCTTCGCGTCGGGGTGGTGACCTGCGGGGGGCTCTGCCCCGGGATCAACGACGTCATCCGGGCCATCGTCCACCAGCTCCATTACAACTACGGCTGCCGGGACATCCTGGGGATCCGCTACGGCTTCCAGGGGTTGATCCCGGACTACGGCAACGAACCGCTGCCGCTCGATCCGGAGGAGGTCAAGTTCATCCACCGCCAGGGCGGGACCATCCTCGGCTCGTCGCGGGGGTCGCACACCCCGGCGGAGATGGTCGACGGCCTGGAGCGGCTGGGGATCGGGCTCCTGTTCGCCATCGGCGGGGACGGGACCCTGCGGGGCTTGGACGCCTTGAGCCGGGAGATCGCCCGCCGGGGTCGAGACATCGGCGTGGTCGGGATTCCCAAGACCATCGACAACGACATCTGCCTGGTCCAGAAGTCCTTCGGCTTCGACTCCGCGGTCGAGGCCGCGTCAGATGTCATCGCCGCCGCCCACACCGAGGCCCTCGGCGCCGTGGGCGGCATCGGCCTGGTCAAGGTCATGGGCCGGCAGGCCGGATTCATCGCCGCCGCGGCCGCCCTGGCCATCCGGGAGGTCAACTTCGTGCTGGTGCCCGAGGTGGAGTCCCCCCTGGAGGGAGAGTCGGGCCTGCTGGCCGCCCTGGAGCGGCGTCTGGCGGATCGCGGCCACGCGGTCATCGTCGTCGCCGAGGGCGTCGGCCAGGAGTTTTTCGGCGGCCGGGATTTCGGCCGTGACGCCTCGGGCAATCCCCGCCTGGGCGACTGCGGCCCGGAACTCAAGAGCCGCATCACCGCCCACTTCGCCTCCCGGGGCGTCGAGGTCAACCTGAAGTACATCGACCCGTCCTACATCATCCGGGCCCAGCCGGCCAACGTCAACGACTCGATCTACTGCGGTTTCCTGGGGCAGCACGCCGTGCACGCCGGGCTGGCCGGCAAGACGGGGCTCCTGGTCAGCCGGTGGAACAACCGCTACGTCCACATCTCGGCGGCGGCGGTGGTCACGGGTAAAAAGAGGCTCGATCCGGCCGGGGCCATGTGGCGGGCGGTGCTCGAGTCCACCGGCCAGCCGGCCTGGCCGCCCAAGAAAATGGACGGAGCGCCGTGTGCGGCCTGGGATTCATCGGCCGGCTGATCGCCCGGGCCTATTTGTTCCGGTTGGGCCCGGCCCCGACCTCCACCTCGACCAGGTCCGTGACCCGGTTCGGCTGGGGCGTTTCGAGGTCCGGGTCGTGGTGGAGCTATCCGGCCCGGCCGCGCCGGATGCCCACCACCCGCCGCCCCTCCTCCTCGGCCCGCCGGACCGCGGTCTTGATGGAGGCGTTGAGTCCGGGCGCCTCGCCGCCGCCGGTCAGAAGGCCGATCTTCCCGGGCATGACGCCCTGGGTCGGTTGTCCGCTCGGTTACGGGTCGCCACGTCGGCCCGCCTCGACTCACCCCCGGTCGGGTCGACCCTGAGAGAACGGTCGGCCGGCCACGGCCCGGGCCCGCTCTTGGCGGAAGCACTCCGGACAAAGCTCGGGATGCAGATGTTCGGCCACGTCCTCCCGGGCGGCGATGTGGTCCATGTAGGCCTGGGTGGCGTAATATCGGCCGCAGCCCCGGCACTTGATCATCGGCAGCTCGCTGACGATGGTGCCGCCGACGATCACCCGCCTGAGGCCGCCCTGGTCCTCAATGCGGATGTTGCCCGCCGGGCAGACGTTGGCGCAACTGCCGCAACCGATGCACAACCGGGCCGGGCGTTCGAAATCCAGGCAGGCCAACCGGCCCGAGGGGGTGACCGTCATCCGGAGCGAGCCGGTGCCCATCTCGGCGCAGGCCATCTGACACAGGCCCCGGCCGTCGCACCGATCGCAGCGCAGACACCGGCCGGCCTCGCGCCGGGCCGTCTCCTCGTCGAATCCCAGTTCCACGGCCTCGAAGGATTTTCTGCGGGTGGCCAGAGGCAACAGCGGCATGGACGGCCTGGTCATCCGTTCCCGCTCCTGGGCGGTGACGACCTTGGGCTCGATCCGCTCCCGGCGGATCGGCTCGGCCGGGACCTCGGGCTGCGGTTCGCCGCGGACAAAGGCGTCGATGGCCCGGGCCGCCCTCTTGCCCTGGGCCACGGCCTCGATGACCGTGGCCGGACCGAGCACCGCGTCGCCGCCGGCGAACACGTCCGGCTCGGCGGTCCGCAGGGTCATCGGATCGACCCTCAGGCGCCGGCCCCGTCCCAGCTCGATCTCGGAGCCCTGGATCAATTGTTGAGGGTCGGGCTGCTGACTGATGGCGGCGATGATCGCCCCGGCCTCGAGGACGAACTCGCTGCCCTCGAGGGGCACCGGACGGCGACGGCCCGAGTCGTCGAGCGGCCCCAGTTTGGCCCGGAGGCACTCCAGCCCGGTCACCCGGCCGGCCCGGCCCAGGACGCGGCCGGGGACGGTCAGGTATTGGATGGTGACCCCTTCTTCCTCGGCCTGTTCGATCTCCTCGGCGTGGGCCGGCATCTCGTGGCGCGTCCGGCGGTAGGCGATGGTCACCTCCCGACAGCCCAGCCGGACGGCCGTCCGGGCCGCGTCGATGGCGGCGTTGCCGCCGCCGATGACGACCACCTTGTCCGCCGGCCGCTCCCGGTGACCCAGGGCCACCCGGCGCAAAAAGGTCAGCCCGTCAAAGACCGGCTCGAAATCGTCCTCGCCCTCGATGCCGAGCGAAAGACCCTGGTGGGCCCCGATGGCCACGAAAAAGGCCCGGTACCCCTGTTGGCGCAGATCATCCAGCGTGACGTCTTCCCCGACCCGGACGCCCAGCCTGATCTCGACGCCCAGCTTTTCTACGGCCTCGATCTCCCGGCGGACGATGTGGCGCGGCAGGCGGTACTCGGGGATGCCCACCGACCACAGGCCGCCGGCCACGGGCAACGCCTCGAACACCGTCACCTGGTGCCCCTCGAGGCGCAAATAATAGGCCGCGGTCAATCCGGCCGGACCGGCGCCGATGATCGCCACCTTGTGGCCGGAGTCCGGTTCCCGGTCCGGCTCCGGGTAACCGTCCCGGTCCAGGACCTTCGAGGCGGCAAAGGCCTTCAGGCTCTTGATGGCGATCGGTCCCCGGAGCAATTGCTGGGGGCATAAGCTTTCGCACGGATGGGGGCAGATCAGGCCGCAGATCCAGGGGAAGGGATTGTCCTCCCGAATGAGCCGGATCGCCTCTTGGTCGCGGCCGTGGGCGATGAGGGCCAGGTAACCGGGCACGTCGATGCCGGCCGGACAGGCCGCCTGGCAGGGCGGCGGCTCCCAGGCGTAGCAGTCGCCCGCGGCGCAGCGGCCGTGGTAGATGTGTTCCAGGATTTCATCCAGAAACAGGGCCAGGGCCGAACTGACCGTGTGGGCCGGGTTCCGGTTCGGGCCGCACTGGCCGTAATAGGCTTGCTCCTCGGCCAGCCGCTCGAGAGTTTTAAGGTGGTCCTGCCGGCCCTCGCCCTCGACGATGGCCGTCAGCACCCGGGCCAGACGATTGACCGCCAGGTGGAAGGGCGTCAGGGGCGGCTCGAAGGTCATCAGGGCCCAACGGGTCATCTCGGCCATGGTGTCGACCACGCACGTCCGATCGGAGAGCACCCGGACCACGGCCGAGCCGAAGTTGATGCCGCCCTCGGCCAGGGAGTCGAAGTCCAGGCTCAAGTCAAGGGCGTCACCAGGCACGAAACCTCCGCCCAGGCCCCCGATGTGGACCGTCTTGATCTCGGCCGCGGCCGGGCCGCCGGCGTACCGGTCGATCAGTTCCCCGAGGCCGACCCCCAGGGGGGCCTCGACCAGGCCCGGACGGTTGACCGCGCCGACCACGGTGAACAGCTTGGTCCCGGGGTCATCGGGCCGACCCAGACGGCGGAACCGGTCCGCGCCCCGGGCCAGGATCGGCGGCACGTTGACCCAGGTCTCGAGGCTACCGCTGAGCAAGGGATAGCCGGCCAGGCCCGTGGCCGCCGCCAACGAGCCGGGCGGGTAGAAAAGCTTGAGGCGTTGCTCGACGTAGTCGGCCAGCCGATCGCCTTCCTCGCCGCAGATCATCCGTTCCCGGCCCGTGACCACGAAGATCTCGAAGGTTTTGTTCCGGCCCAGAATCGACTGGCCGACGTAGTGGCGCGACCGGGCCTGTTCCAGGGCCCGGTTCAATGAATCGAGCGCCGCCTCGTCACCCTCGAAGACATAGACCAGGGCCTCTTCCGAGCCGACGGTCAGCCCGGCCAGCAGCAGCCCCTCGATCAGGGCGTGGGGATTTTTTTGAAGCAGCCACGGCCCGATCCGGGACAGCGCGTCGCCGCCGTCGGCGTTGGCCAGGAGGTACTTTTCGGGGCGGGCCGCCTCGAAGACCGCCCGCCACTTGTCGGCCACCAGTCGCCCGTCACCGCCCCGGCCCCCGAGGCCCGCGTCGGTCAGGATCCCGATCGTTCGCCCCGGGTCGGCCTCGAGGACCGCGGCCACGGCCTGGTAGCCGCCGCCCTCCAGGTATGGGTTGATGTCATGGCCGCCGGCCCGGGCCGCCCCGTCCAGGAGGGGCGAGCCAGATGGGCTCGTCTTGGTCATGTCCGGGTCCTTGTTCGCGTCCCGAATCTCCGTTCCAGGTCAGGGGCGGCGGAATCCGTACCATTCGCCCGAAACCCCCGTACTTTTCTAGCATACCTTCGGCCCCAGGACAAACGTTCAATCCCGGGAGTCCGTCCGGCCCTGAGACGGGCCGGCGTGGGGCAAAAAAAGGGCGGGATCGCTCCCGCCCCGGCTGACTCCACGGCCAACGAACTTTGCGTGTCGGCTTGCCGGCTCACGGCTCCTCGAAATCCAGCCCCAGCAGGCCGGCGCCCATGCGCGCCGCCCGGATCTGCCGGGCGCAGTCGGGGCAGTAATTGGCGTCGAGCGGCAGGCCGTCGGGCATCCCGCCTTTGCGGGCCACGTAGTCCAGGACCTCCTCGGTGGTATAGAGCGTGTAGCACAGGTTGCACGGCACCAGGGGCAGCTCCCGGATGGTTTTGCCGGCCTTGATCACCCGGCGCTTGGCCTCCCGGTCCTCATAGCGGATGGCGCTCGTGGGGCAGACCTCGGCGCAGGTCCCGCAGCCGATGCAGGTCTCGCTCTCCCGGCCGAACGGCGTGCCGACCTCCATCTCCGGCCCCCGGTCGACCAGGGCGATGGCATGGGGACCGACGGTGGCGCAGGCCCGGGTGCAGAGGGCGCACAGGACGCAATCGTGATCCTTGCCGTCGTCCGGGCGGGGGACGGCCGCGGTCACGGTCTCGACGTCCACGCCGAACTCGGCCGCCAGGTCGCGCACGGCCTGGTTGTCCGGACACCTCTTCAGGAGCAGCTCGGCCACGATTCGCCGGCCCTTGACCACCCGCTCCGAGTCGGTCTGAACCTCCATCCCCTCGGCCACGGGCAGGGTGCACGACGCGGTCAGCCTTGTTTGGCCCCGTTCGGTCACCTCGACCGTGCACAGCCGGCAGGCCCCGTAGGAGGGCAGCTCCCGGCGATGGCACAGGGTCGGGATGTCGAGGCCCATCTGGAGGCACACGTCCAGGACGAGCGCCCCGTCGATGGCTTGGGTTTTTTTGCCGTTTATGGTCAGGCTGACGACGGGCGTCTCCATGGGTTCAATCCTTTTCCGTCCGCGCGGCCAGGGACTCCAGATCGCACCGGAGGCAGCGCCGTCCTTCGACGGCCGTTTGTTCCCGGGTGAGTCCCAGCTCGACCTCGTCGAACGCGCGGACCCTGTCCCTGACCGGTCGGGTGGCCATGACCGCCCGGGGGTCCGGGGCGATCTGGTCCGGAGAGGGCGGCGTCGGGTCGCCGATGACCCGCCACGAGGGGGTCAGGATGACCCGCGAGTCGTCGCCCCGGACGTACTGGTCCATGGCGACCGCCGCCCGCCGGCCGGCGGCGATGGCGTCGATGACGTAGCCCGGGCCGGTGACCACGTCCCCGCCGCCGAACACGCCGGGATGTGACGTTTTAAGGGAGTTGGCATCGACCGCCAGGCGGCCGCCGGGCCCGGTCTCGAGGGCGCCGGCCCCGCCGAACGAGGCGTCGGGGCTCTGGCCGATGCAGATCAGGATCACGTCGGCCTCGACC
>JAHJDS010000255.1 GCA_018812395.1 Pseudomonadota bacterium | reverse complement strand
CCGAAATCGACGCCGTATTTCGCATACTCGTGAACGATGGTGGTGAACAGCGGGTGGCGGGTATCGGCGAACATGAAGTGGAAGAATTCGATGTCGCGGGTCTTTTCCAGGAGTTCCTCGGAATAGTAGATGCTGCGTATGGCGGCGATGATGTTGTGGTTGTTGCCCCCCAGGGAGACGTGCGCCGGGGCGGACACATCGACAACGCACAGGTCATCGGGGCCGGTGAGGAGCTCGGGATAGGCCTTGAGCGTCTCCCGGCTCAGGGCCTCGACCTCCCCGGTGAGCGACATCTCGGAGACCTGGGCCTGTTTGCCGCCGAATTCGAGGGAAAAATAATACCGGCCGCCGATGTCCTCGAGGGTCGAGTTGGCCAGCGGGTTCAACCCCAGTTCCCGGCCCGCCTCCGTGCGGCACCGGAAGATGGTCCCCGCCGGCAGGTAGAGCTTGGTGTCCATGAACATGGCCCGCCCGCCGGTCCCTTTGAGGATCTCTCGCTGGTCGAGGTCGATCAGGTAGTCAAAGACCGGCACCCCGCCGATGAAGACGAAGCGTTTCTTTTGGGGCGGTTTCTTGGTCTTTTTAGCCGGCATGAGCAGCCCCCCAAAAAAAGGTCAGCCCCCGAGCGTCATTGGCCGGGTCGATCCGACAGGCGGTTCCTGGGCGGTCGGCTAGCGGGCCCGGCGATAGTCCTTGACCAGCAGGTCGCACACCCGGGCCATGGCCCGCAGGACGTTCCGGGCCCCGGACGCCCCCTTGAAGTACCAGGTCGTGGCCGCCAGGTTTTGCCGCGGCCCTCGGACCAGACGGACCGGCTGAATGACCTGCATTCCCAGGAAACACAGTCGGCCGTAACAGGACACGTCGGCCAACAGCATCGGCCAGCCGCTGTTTTTGAGTCGCACCCCGGACAACTCGAGCCGGGCGACGATCATGTTTTTCAGCTTGGTGGCGTTGAGGCCCACCGACAGGGCGCCCTGGTTGACCGGCGCCACCACTACCCGTAAGGCCGGGCGACCGGCCAGGGAGCGCACCTCGTCGGCGCTCCCGGCCGCCCAGCCAAGCGTCGCCAAACCCAAGACCAATCCCAAACCAATCAACCCGGCGCGCATGTCCACCTCCGCAGCAGTATTTCGGGGTTCAGGTTACCTCACGGCGGCGGTAAAAAGCAAGGACCGCCCCGCCAGCCACCCGGGAGATGAATCAGGCCCGCATGGCGCCATCGGCCGGCTCGCGCCTCGCGGCCAAAAAGCGGGGCCGTGACAAGGTGGTCCATAAATGATATATTTGACAACAATCATTAATGCCTGTCAAAATGCAGGCTGAGGAGGATAATGGTCATGTCCGCCGGACACCGTTTCATGGTTCTGATCGTGTGCGCTCTGACGGTCCTGGGCCTCGGGGCCCGCCCCGCCGGGGGTCAGCAGTTGACCGACCCCAACCCAGACGTCGTCCGGGGGTACATGTACTCGGGTGCGGGCCTGAACGTGGTGCGGCGTTACCTGAACACCTATAACCCCTGGGATTCCAAGTCCACTTTCTGGCAAAACCTGTACGCCCTGCCCAAGCTGTCGGAACGTTACCGGCTGTTCGATCGCCCCTACCCGCGGTATTACCTGAACACCTGGGACGTGGAACGTAATCCCTTATACCGGAAACCGGTCGATCCCAACCAGGACACCTACCGCCGCCTGGTGTTGCACCGGCTCACGGCCGTCCCCGACTACGACACCGCGGTCCGGGTGACCCCGGTCTGGGATTGGGAAAAGAAGGCCCTGGCCGAGTTGGAGAAGCGGTGGGCGCTCATCGAGCGCGGCGTGGTCATCCTCGACCAGGACACCACCGGCCTGCGGCCGACCTGGTTTTATTGGGACAGACCCAATCCGCCTCTGACGGTGCGTCCGACCGATGTCATCGGGATGGAGATCGGCAAGGATCCCACCGTGCCCGTGCCCCGGATTATTCGCCGGCTGCTCAATCCCAACCTGGAGACGCCCGTCACCCAAGGGGCCCACATGCCCGAGATCCGCCGGCGTCTAGAGCAGCAAGGCATTTACTAAAGATCGAATTGCCGGGTAATTAACGTGCCGAGAAGAAGAGTTTTCCTGGCCCTTTGGGGGGCGGCGGTTCTCTACGGCCTGATTCCGGGGCCGGGGTTGGTCCGGTCCGAAACCGGGGGCCGGGCGGTCGGAGCCTTCCGCCTCACCGCCGTGGGGGCCGGTGAACACGCCCTGGCCCCGGGCGAGCGGGGCCAGTTGGCGCTGGCCCTGTTGGTGCCCGGCGGGTTATACATCGCCCCCCCTGGAGGTTTGTCCGGGACGCCGGCGACCCGGCTCCGCCTGACGCCGCCGAGGGGGGTCACGATCAGCCGCGTGTCATGGCCGCCGGCCGGCCGCGCCCCCTTCCCCGGCCGGGCCGGCCAGGTGCCGGCCTACAGCGGCCCGGTCTTCATCCGAATCCACTTCCGGGTCCAGTCCCAGGCCGCCGCGGGCCAACGGGCCTGGGGGGTGGTCCTGACGACCCGCCCCTGGACACGGACCAAAATCATGCCTGGGGTCCGGCTGACGGTGTCCGCGCCGATCAGGATCAAGCCGGTCCCGGCCTCCTCCCGGGCGGTCCGGACCGCCCGGGCGCCCCGGGCGTCCTCCACCGAACCGGGCGTGGGGCGGCGGGTGGCCGAACCGACTCGGACGGGCCCGGTCTGGGTGGCCCTGGGCCGATTCCAACCCCCGCCCCCCCGGGCCGCGGCTCCGCCCCCCGAGACCCCGGCCGGTTCGACCTGGGACGAGAAACTGGCCGCCTGGCTGTCCGGGACGATCAAGAGCAAAGGCCTGTGGCTGACCCTGGTCGCCCTGTTCGTCATCGGCCTGGCCCTGAATCTGACGCCGTGCGTGTTTCCGCTGATCCCGATCACCGTGTCCTACTTCGCCGGCCAGGAAAAGGGCCGTCGCGGCCGGCTGTTGATTCACGGCGCCCTGTACATGCTCGGCCTGGCCCTGACTTTCTCCGCCTTCGGCGGTCTGCTGGCCGTGACCGGCAAATCTCTGGGCAACGTCCTGGAGCACCCGGTGGTCCTGGTGCTGCTGGCCGGGTTGATGGTCGCCCTGGCCTTGTCCATGTTCGGGCTGTGGGAGATCAGGCTCCCGGTCAAGCTCACCACCTGGGCCGGGCAGTCCCGGACCGGGTATGGCGGCACGCTGTTCATGGGCCTGGTCATCGGCCTGTTGGCCACCCCCTGCCTGAGCCCGGTGCTGATCGGCCTCGGCGCCTGGGTGGCCCAGCGGCAGAGCGTCAGCTACGGCATGTTGACCTTCTTCGTCCTGGCCCTGGGCATGGGCCTGCCCCTGGCCGTGCTGGCCGTCTTTTCCACCCGGATCGACCGTCTGCCTCGTTCGGGGGCCTGGATGAGCTGGGTACGCAAGGTCTTCGGCTGCGTGCTCCTGGCCCTGGCCCTGTTCTATATCCAGGGCCTGTTGCCGGCGGCGGCCGTCCCCTGGGTGGTCCTGGTCATGGGGGTCCTGACCGGGCTCTGGCTCACGGTTTTCGACCGGACCGATTTCCGGTCCCGGGCGTTCAAGGTGGTCAAGTACGTCGTGGCAACGGCGGTGGTCCTGGTGGCCGCGTTCGTTTTCTGGCAGACGGTCCACCGGCTGCCCTGGCGGGACTATCGGCCCGGCGACCTGACCGCGGGACGGTCCTTGGCCCGACCGGTGATGGTCTTTGTCACCACCCCGGGCTGCGGTCCTTGCGAGCAGATGAAATTGTTGACTTTCCCTCGACCCCGGGTGCGCCGCCTGGCCAGGGCCTTCGAGCTGATCCAACTCGATCTGGGCCGGATCCCGGCCGCGGCCAAGCCCGCCTTGCTTCGTCGGCTGAGGCTGCGCAAGACACCGACGACCATGTTCCTCGACCGCCAAGGAAGGGAGATCGAGCGGCTGAGGCTGGCCGGATTCAAGACGGCCCGTGTGTTGCTCATCCATATGCGGGCCGCCCTGAAATCCGGGGCGGCCGGGGGCGGGAGCGGTCCCGTATCCCGGCCCCGATGGATGGCCTTTCGGCCGGGCGACCTGAGCGCCGCCCGTCCGCACCGTCATCCGGTCATGGTCCTGTTCACCCGCAAAGGGTGTCTGCCGTGCGACCGTTTCAAGGCCGAGTTCCAGGCCGCCCTGGCGCTGCAACCCCGGGTGGCGGCCCTGGCCGGACGGTTCCGGTTGATCGAGGTCGATCTGACCGGCTCCGAGGGGCGGCCCGAGGTGCGGCAATTGGCCCGGCGCCTGGGGGGCGTCCGGCAAACGCCGACGGTGATCATCATCTTTCGGCGGGGCGAACGCATCGAGGGACTGAGAATGAACGGCTACCACCCGCCGGCGGTGTTGGTCAAAAACATGGACGCCGCCCTGCGGGCGGTCGGCCGGCCATAGGCGACGGGCGGCGTGGCCGGTTTCAAGGGAGTTCTCCTGGCGGCGGTCATGATCGCGTCCCTAGCCTGTGCTCCCCGGCCGGACGTCACCCTGCCCTGGCGGGCCTATCGGCCCGGGGCCCTGGCCGCGGGAATCCAACATCCCCGGCCGGTCATGGTCCTGTTCACCTCGGAGGAGTGCTGGTTCTGCGACCAGATGGAGCGACGGACGTTAAGCCACAAGGACGTGCTGGCCCTGGGTTCCCGATTCGTGTTGATCAAGGTCGAGTTGGCCCGGTCCGTGGCCGCGGCCGAGGGAAGGCGCCTGGTCGCCGCCTTTGGGCTCAGGAAGACGCCGACGGTGGTCTTTCTCGACCGACGGGGACGGGAAGTGCCGGCCCTGCGCCTGGTGGGCTTCGCCTGGCCGCGAACACTCCTGCGACACATGCGGGCCGCCCTGAGGCCTGATCCCCGGTATTGACGCGGAGAGATCATGAGAAGAACGATTCTGACCCTGGCGCTGGTGATGGCGCTGGCCGGGTCCGCCACGGCCCAAGGCCCCGGCGACGTGACGTTGATCGTCACCCGGTCCCATTTGCAGCGGCTGCTCTCGGCCCTGTGCCCGGTGACCTTTGCCTACGCCCTGACCAAGGGGCTCCCCGTCCAACTGGCCGTGACCCTGGGGCATCCCGTGGTCAGGTTCCACCCCGGCCGGGGAAGTGAGCCCGGCCACATGTCCCTGGGTCTGGACTACCTCATCAATTCCGTGCCGCCGCTGATCAAGGGCCTGACCGGGCGGATGAGTCCTCGGCTGAGCGTGGCCTACGACCGGGCGGCGGCGACGTTGGTCCTGCGTCTGGAAAACCTGAAAGTCGACCTGGGCGGGGCGGGGCGTCTGTCCCTGGCCCAACTGGTGCCCCCCTTGTCCGTGCCCTTGGGGCAGTTGCCGCCGGTGGTCGTCGGCAACCGGCGGGTCCAGGTGACGGTTCGCAATCTGATGGTCAGGGTCACCCGCCGGGCCCTGATCATTCGCGCCTGGCTGGACTACCGGGGCGGCTTCGCCCGGGTAGGGCCCGGCCCTGACGCCGCCGTCATCTCGGCGAGGAACCGATGAACCGAAAACGCCCCTTGTCCTCTGAGGGAGCGGGAGTGCTATAATGGGTCCCGTCAACTTCCAGCCACGGGGGCGGGGATGAATACACCGGAAAGCGGTTTGCGAAAAGGATTGGTTCTCATCGCCGTCCTCTTGCTGGCGTTCGGGGCCTATCATTACTGGACCACCAGGCTGGGCGGCCATATCCCCCTGCCCTGGACGGACAGGCCGATCATCGCCGCGGTCAAGGCCTGCGACTCCGCGCGGACGGCCCGCTTTCTGAGGAGCGATCCCCGGGGCGTCCGGTACCGGATCAAGAAGAGCCGGGCCACGGCCCTGCACTGGGCGGCCCGCAAATGCGCCCCCTCGGTGGTCGGCCTGCTGCTCGGCCAGGGGGCGTCGCTGACCGCCCGGGACAGGCGGGGGGCCACGCCGCTCCACTGGGCCGCGGCCCACGGTCGGCCCGAGACCGTCAGGTTGCTCCTCGACCGGGGCTCCCGGGTCAACGCCAGGGACTACCGGGGATCGACGCCCCTGCACCGGGCGGCCCGGCGGGGGGACCCGGCCGTGGTCAGCCTTCTCCTGCGGCGGGGCGCCCACAAGTACGCCCTGGACCGGCGGGGCAGATCACCGCTGGTCTGGGCCAAGATGAACCACCGGGACCAGGTGGTTCGCCTCCTCGAAGGCCGCCCCACCGCGCCCAAACCCGTACCCCGGCCGGCCAAGACTCCCCCCGTCACGCCGGCCCCGGCCAAGCCCGCCCTGAAGCGGCCCGTCCCCCCGCCCGTTGCCGGCGGGGGCATCATCGCCGCGATAAAGCGGGGAGACCTCAAGGCCGTGGAGAAGATCCTCCAGTCCAATCCGGCCGCGGTCCGATCGACCGACCCCCGGCAAAGGGCCACCGCCCTCCACTGGGCGGCCCGCGCCGGCAAGAAAGATATGGTCCTCCTGCTGTTGTTCCGTTACAATGCCGACCCAAGGGCCAGGGACAAACACGGCCGGACTCCCTTTGACTGGGCCAAAAAGGCCAACCAGGAGGACATCGCCGCGTTACTGAAACCTTCCCGTTGAAAAATATCTTCGGGTGATGACTTACACCCTGTCGTCCAATTTGTGCTTGACAATGGTCCACCGGGGGGATATCCTGTTTAAGAGGCTGTCACGAAAAGGCAAACCGCCTGCGAGGGCGGGGCGCAAAGTCACGGGGGTCGTCGTCCCGGGGGCAGTTCCCAAAGGCCCACAGGGACGATGAGTCGGCTGGACTGCCGAACGATGGGCTTTTTCTTTTTCAGCCAAGGGGCCGGCGCCGGGGAGCCCGAGGTTCCCGGGAGTCGAGGGCAAGTCGCCGGCCGGAAGGCTGGACCAATTCCGGCCCATGTCCATCATCGTCAGACCATGGTCATGACCGCCCCCGGGTATAAAAGGGGTGTCCCATGATCTGGGATCCGGACCAACTCCGCGAAAAAATAATCCAGACCATCCTGGACGCAAACGATCTTCCCCACTTGCCGGAGACCGTCTTCCGGATCATGCGTCTGACCGCCCAGGAATCCACCCCGGCCATGGCCGTGGCCCAGGTGATCCTCCAGTCGCCGACCCTGACCGCCAAGGTGCTGCGCTACGCCAACTCCCCGTTGTGCGGCTTCAGGCAGGAGATCACCTCGGTCCAGCAGGCGGTGGTCCTTCTCGGCTTCGGCGCCATCCGGGACCTGGTGTTGGGCCTGGCCCTGATCAACCTCTACGACGCCTCCCGGATGCCCGGCCTGAACTACCATCGGTTTCTGGAGTTCTCCTTTCAGTGCGCCGCCGCGGCCCATCTGATCGCCTCCAAAATGGGCCTGGACACCGAGGAGGTCTTCATCGGCGGTCTGTTGCACGACATCGGCACGCTGCTCCTGGGGCAGTACCAGCCCCAGGCCCTGGCGTCGGTTTTCGAGGACGTCCGGACCACCGGGGATTCGATCACCCAGGTCGAAAAGCGGATTCTCGGCCTGGACCACACCCTGGTCGGGGCCCTGTTGGCCGCCCGGTGGCGTCTGCCGCGGATGTTTATCGACGTCATCCGGCATCATCACGAACTCAATGTCGAGGCCATCGCCGATCCCACGGCCGGCCGGATCGTGCCGATCATCGGCCTGGCCGATGTGATCGTCCGCCTTTTCCGCCGGCAGAGGCGGCAGGACCTGGAAGCGGTGATGAACCTCTGGTACCGGTTTTTCCGGCAGTTCGACGACGAGATAGAATCGATCCTGACCAGGTTTCCGTCCCACGTGGCCAATTTTTCCTTTACCTTCGAGACCAGGGTCAATCCCGTCGATTCCTATGAGGACGTGGCCGCCAACGCCGCCTGACGCTCCATGTCGGCGGCGCAAGCGATGATCCAGTCCCCGGCCAGGGTGATCGACCTGGGCGTCGTGGACTACCTGCCGGCCCTGAAACACCAGCACCGGCTGGTCCGGCAGCGGCAGGCGGGCCACATTCCGGATACGTTGCTGCTCCTCGAACACCCGCCGACCATCACCCTGGGCAAGACCGGCGCCCCTCGAGATCTCCGGGTGGGGCCCGAAGAACTCCGAATCCGGGGCGTGGAGGTGCACCACGTCGAGCGGGGAGGCAAGGCCACCGCCCACGAACCGGGACAGTTGGTGTCCTACTTCATCTTCGAGTTGCCCCCCCGGTTCGGCGTCCGGCGATTCGTGCGCGCCCTGGAAGACGCCGCGTCGAACATGCTGGCCGAATGGGACATCGGCGCCCGAGGCGATGACGACCACCCCGGCGTCTGGATCGGGAACCGGAAAATCGGCGCCATTGGACTGGCCGTCTCCCGGGGGGTGACCTCCCACGGCATGGCCCTCAACGTGGGCAACGACCTCGACGTCTTCGGGCTCATCTCCCCCTGCGGCCTGGACAACGGAGCGGTCACCTCCCTGGCCCGGGAGACCGGCCGGCCGGTGTCCATGGACGTGGTCAAGTCGCGGCTGGTCCTTCACCTGGGCGCGGTTCTGAATCGAGAGTTCGAGAACGGCGCGCCGGGGGAAGAACCGTGAGTTCGGTCCGCCCGCCCCGGACGGGCCACCAGCGCAAACCGGACTGGTTCCACCAGCCCCTCCGGGGCGGACCGGCCCAGGCGCGCGTCGAGGCCGCGGTCAACCGGTTCGGTCTGCACACCGTCTGTCGGGAGGCCGCCTGTCCCAACCGGGGTTATTGTTACGGCCGGGGCACGGCCACCTTGCTCATCGGCGGGCCGGTGTGCACCCGGGACTGCCGGTTCTGCAACCTGGCCTCGGGGCGTCCCCGCCCGCCCGATCCGGATGAACCCATCAGAATCGCCCGCGCCGCCCACAAACTGGGCCTCGATTACGTGGTCCTGACCTCGCCCACCCGGGACGACCTGCCCGACGGCCTGGCCGCCCACTTCGCGGCCACGATCATGGCCCTCAAGTGGACCATGTCCGGCGTCAAGGTCGAGGTCCTGATCCCCGACTTCCAGGGGAGCCGCCTGGCCCTGGACACGGTCCTCGAGGCCGACCCGGACGTGGTGAACCACAACCTCGAGACCGTACCCCGCCTCTACCCGGCGGTCAGGCCGGGGGCCGATTATGACCGGTCCCTGGAATTGTTGCGGGAGGCCGGACGCCGACGACCAAGCGTCATCCGCAAAAGCGGCCTGATGGTCGGCCTGGGCGAGGAGTCAGGAGAAATCGAGGCGGTCATCGGCGATCTGGCCGCGGCCGGCGTCAAGGTCCTGACCATCGGCCAGTACCTGGCCCCTTCCCCGGACCACCTTCCCGTGGTCGAGTATCATTCTCCAAACCGATTCGAGGGCTGGCGAGAAATGGCCGAAGCCAGGGGCCTGGTCTGCCAGGCCGGTCCGCTGGTGCGCAGTTCTTTCGGGGCCCGGCGATCCTACCTAAACACCATAAAATCCATCGGGTTTCAGAAATCACTTGACAACCGATTTCCATCGACGTAACTATTAAGAATCCATAAAGATATCACGATGGAGGAGAGGTCATGGCCAAAAGGGCGGTGATTGCCGTTACTTGTACCCTTGTGTTTCTAATCGTCCCTCTTCTGGTGGGAGGGGTGGCTTCCGCTCAACAGCCGGCCAAACCGGCCGCGGCCAAGCCGGCGGCGGCCGAACCGGCGGCGGCCAAACCGACGATGGCGTCGGTCCTGAAAAAAATCGGGGACAATAGAGACCTGACCCTGGAGGAGTTGAAACTGCTGGCTCCGGCGGTCATCAAGGCCGCCCGCAACGTCGTCTCCGTAACGGGGAAGCTCAAACGGGCGGCAAAAGACCTGGCCGCGCTCAAGGCCAAAAAGACGCCCACCGCGGCCGACAAGCAGAAGATCGCCACCCTGCCGGATCAGATTAGAACCGCCAAGGCCGGTCTGAAAAGGGCCAAAGGGGCGCTGGCCAAACTGGACAAACCATTGGTCGCCGGGATCATCGCCGCCAATCAGCGGGCGGCCGAGAAAAAACTCAAGCCGGCGGAGGTGGCCTCGCTGGCCGGCCTCAAGAAGGACCTCCAAACAATACTGGCGTTGAAGGCCAAGGCCAAGATCAAATTCAGTTTTGACGAGGTCAACGCCCTGGTGCCAAAAACGCCGGGGCAAAGCAGATTGGCCTGGGCCATAACGGTCACCGAAAAGTACCCCGCCTTGTTTGGGCGGAAGGTGGTTGACAAGGTCGTCAAGGGCAAGGTCGTCTACAAGAAGGTCCGGGAATACCCAAAGGGTGATAAGCCGGGCTATCTCGGGCTGTCAGGGGCGCCCCGGGTTGGCCTGACCTGGTGGTCTTATCTGTTCGGCTTCCTGTGGGCCATCTGGGTCGGCTGGATATTCTCGACCGTGGGCGCCTTCGGCGGGATCATGGCCGGGGTGGGCCACATCACCATCTTCGGCCTGGGTGAATACGCCCGTTCCTTCACCAAGGGCTCGCCGCTCAACACCACCATCACGGACAGTATCCGGACCAGCAACCAATGGCTGGTCGGGCTTTCGGCCCTGGTGTCGTCCTTCAACTACTTCCGCATGGGCCGGTTGGTCCTGCCCCTGGCCCTCTGCCTGGCCATCGGTTCGGTCGGCGGCTCATTCGCCACGCCCGTCCTGACCGCGGGCCAGATCAGCCTCAAGGACTACATCGGCATCTTCGGGCTGTGCGTCTTCGTGATCGGCTTCTTCCTGCTCTACCGGACCACCCCGCGGGGCCAGCGCTCCAAAAAGGAGGCCAAGGCCGCGGCCGACGCCTTCCAGAAGGCCGTCCGGGGCAAGACGGACACCGGACAGCAGTCCGAAATGGGCGTCAAGGTCCTCGAGGGCAACCTCAAGGGCATGATCATCGCCTTTTTGGTGGTCGTGGTCGGGGCCATTCTGGGCAACGTCGTGCCGGCCCTCAAGTGGGTGGCCATGGCCATCGCCGCCGGCGGCGTCATCCTGGGCATCATCCTGACCGCCGCCCAGCCGATGCGCTTCACCTTCTACGGGGTCGAGTTCACCTTCAAGCCCTGGATCCCCATCGTCGGCGGCATCTTCATCGCCGCCCTGGCCTCGTTTTTGGGCATTGGCGGCGGCTTTTTGATCGTGCCCTTCCTGACCGCCATCGCCGGACTGCCCATGTTCCTGGTGGCCGGGACCAGCGCCCTGACGGTCCTCATCGGCATGGTCGTCTCGATCCTGACGTACATGGTCGCCAAGGGCACCCCCATCGCCTGGGCCTTTATCGGCGCCGAGCTGGTGGGCATCTTTGTCGGCTCGATGATCGGCCCGCGCACCAGCAAGTACATCCCGGCCATCTGGCTGCTGCGTCTGTTCGTGGTGCTGGCCTTCTACGTGGGCGTCCGCTACACCCTCAAGGGGTTCGTGCCCCTCGAGGTCGTCCCGGGTTTCATCAAGCTCATCTTCGTCCTGTAACCCGCCTTCAGCGGCCAAACGGGCCCCAGGGACGCCGCCACGGCCCCTGGGGCCCGATTCCTTTCAACCCGGACGGGACATGGACCGGCTTTTGTCCTGGATAGACCCGGTGCTGAGTGCACCGTACCTGTGGCTGGGCCATCAGACTTTTTTCGGGTTTCTGGTTGCCACCGCGCCCCTGGCCCTGGCCGGCACCATCGTCGGCGAGGCCAGCATGTGGGTCGCGGGCAAGGTCCTGGGTCGGGAAATCAAGGCCCGGGGGGACAAGGTCCGGCGCTATCACGACATCTCCCTCCAGGCCCTCGAGCACCGGGACCGGGACACGTTTCGGGCCGCGGACAAGGTGGCCAAGGAGGCCTTTGGCCAGAGTTTTGTGCTCGGCCTGTGTCTGGGCATCGGCTCCATCTGGCCCTGTTTCTTCGCCCTGGCCTGGCTCCAGCACCGGTTCGGTTACGCCCACACGGTCAAATTGCCGCTGGTGGGCTGGAACATGGGCTACATCGGCGTCTTCATCATCTGCTATATCCTGGTGCGGATCGGTTACGCCCTGGTCAAGGCCCGGGTGCGGCGCCGCCGGGCGGACTCGCCCTCGGCCGGGGGTGATTGACGTGCCCCCCGGCCCAAGGCCGGCCCCCTGGTCGACAGTTAATCGACCGTTAACATTTGTTAGCCTTGGTTAACAGGTGCCGGACACTTCCGGCCCAGCGCGACCAAGGCACCTGCCTCACTATAACCTTTAAAATCGACTATTTCGATCGTGATTGCCCGGCGCCCCACAAATTGGCCCGTCTCTTGCCACTATTGGTCGATCCAGTTATTGTGTTAAAGGAGGGGCGCGGCCGACGATCCAGGCCGCACCCGGACGGCCACGCCGTCCGGCCGATCTCCGACGAGAACCCTGACAGGTGTCAAACATGCCCCCATCGCTTTCCCGACGAGCCTTTCTCAAGGCCGGCCTGGCCACGGCCGCCGCCACGACCGCCTTGCCGGCCGCGACCCGGGCGGTGACCCCGCCCCGGACCGTCGACCCCAAAGCGGAACTGTGCACCGTGCTGGACATCAGCAAGTGCGTCGCCTGCCATGAGTGCGTCGAACGCTGCCGGCAGATCAACGGCCAACCGATCCTCGACCTGGGCGAGAGCGCCCTGCTCGGCCCCCAGGCCCCGGACCGGCCGGCCAAGTTTCCCCGGCCGAAGAAACCGTTCCCGACCATGCACCCCACCTCGCGGGTCAGGGTCCAGGATTGGTCGATCAGGAAGAGGCGGGCCATCACCTCCCGTCTGACGCCGTACAACTGGCTGTACGTGGACACCCTGGACGTGCCGGCCTTCGAGGTGGACGGCGACGAGCGGGACGAGATCAATATCCCCCGACGCTGCATGCACTGCCAGGACCCGCCGTGCGTCAAGATGTGCCCCTTTGGCGCGGCCGAGCAGAAAACCAACGGCATCGTCCGCATCGACCCGGCGGTGTGCATGGGCGGCAACAAGTGCAAGCTGGACTGTCCCTGGCACGTGCCCCAGCGGCAGACCGGCGTCGGCCTGTACCGGCATCTTCTGCCCAACTTCGCCGGCAACGGCGTCATGTACAAGTGCGACCGCTGCTACGACCGGGTGGCCGAGGGCATCCTGCCCGGCTGCATCGAGGCCTGCGAGTACGGCGTCCAGACCATCGGTCCCCGCCGGGAAATGGTCGCCCTGGCCCATCGGCTGGCCCGGGGGTTCGCCCATAAGTCCAAGCCGCCCCACCAGGGTTTCCGCGACTTCATCTACGGCGAACTGGAAAACGGCGGGACCAACACCATCTACGTCTCGCCGGCGCCGTTGCGTCATCTGATGGCCGCGGCCGAGAAGCAGAACCAAAAACGGTTGCGCCGGCTCCTGGCCCGATTGCCCAAGCACAAGCACCCCAACCCACCGCTGCCCGACGGCCCGGCCAAGATCGGGGCCATTCTGGGCCGGCCCCATCTGCGGCGCGTCGGTCACAAGATGGCCCGGGCCAACAATCTGACCTGGGCCCTGCTCGTCGCCCCCCTGGTCGGGGCGGCCGCGGCGGTGTTCGGGTTCCTGGCCTCGGGCCGGAAGACCGGACGGGATCAGGGAGGACGTCATGGGTAATCCGGACAAGGTCTGGCGCGCTCTGTTCATCGCCGCGGCGGTGGCCCTGGGCTTCTCCGGCTTCGGCCAGATGCCCATCTACTACCGCTATTACATCACCTCCATCCCCGGAGTGGGCTGGGCCTCCGATTTCTACGCCACCCAGCTCGTCCACTATCTGGCGGCCACGGTCCTCCTGGCCCTGGTCGCCTTTTTCGGCCTGAACCACCTGCTGGTCGGGCGCCGCCGGCGGCGTCTGACCAGGTCCGGCGTCCTGCGGACGTTTCTCCTGGCCGGGGTCATCGCCAGCGGCATCGGCATGGTCATCAAAAATCTGAGCGGGGTCAGGTTTTCGCTGGTGCCGGGCATCGTCACCGACCTGGCCCACATGGGTCTGGCCATGGCCTTCATGCTGGTCGCCCTGTACTGTCTCATCGCCCGGGCCAAGTGGACCGCGCCCCGGAAGGCCTGAGTCAACCGGCACTGATCCTGGCCGGAGATCCGTCCTTTTTCCGCCGAGTGCTGCCGGTCGCCGCCCCCCGGGGGTTCGGCCCGAGAGTGACTCTCTCGGACCGGCCTTTTTCGTCTCGGGCCCAGACATAAAATCTGGCCTTTTGACGGCCGCGAGGGCTACAATGTGAGCAGTGTCAAGCCTGAGGACCGAGGTTGGGAAACGCGCCGTCATGAGACCTTTAATTGTCATCGGGGTGGTGCTGCTGAGCCTGGGCTGGTCGGCCCTGGCGTCCTCCCGGCCGGGCCTGGACCACCGGAAGGTCGTCGGGCCCTCCAAGGATCACCAGGTCAAGCCGAGTTCCGATCTGGAGCCGGCGACCCGGCCCACCCCGCCGATCATCCGGGCCGTCCGCCGGGCGGACCTCGAGAGCCTCCGAAAAATCCTCGACAAACGGCCCGGGGCGGTCAACACCCGGGACGACTCGGTCGGCGGACTGAGGTGGTCGGCCTTGCACTGGCTGGTCTGGCTGGCGGGGTCCGGGCCGCCGTCGCCGGCGGTCAAACTGCTGCTCGGCAAGGGGGCCCGGGTCAACGTTCGGGACGAATTGGGCCTGACGCCCCTCCATTTGGCGGCCTGGCGCGGCCGGACCGAATTGGCGGCCATGTTGCTGCAGCGCGGCGCCGCGGTCAACGCCCGGAGCAAGTCCGGCCGCCTGACGCCGCTCCACTGCGCCGCCTCGGCCGGTCACGCCAAGCTCGTCGTCCTGCTCATCAAAAAGGGCGGCAACCCCAACGGCCCCGACGCCTGCGGCTGGACCCCGCTGCACGGCGCCGCCTTCGAGGGCCGCGGCCGGGTGGTGACCATGTTGCTGGTCCACGGCGCGGCGGTCAACGTCAAGGACAAGGGTGGCCGAACGCCGCTGTTCTGGGCCCGGGCGGGACGGCACTCGGCCGTGGCCCGGCTGCTCGTCAACAAGGGCGGCCGCTGAGACCCGGTCCGGCGATCTGATGATGCTCCCCCGCCCCGCCGCCCCAAACGCCGGGACTGAGATTCAAACAGGAGCATAACTAGCGGGATATAAAAAATAAACCAGATTGTTGACCCGGACCAGGCAATGAGCTAGGGTGGGGCGAAGGACACCAGGGGGGCGCCACGGAGCCGGGGAATGCCCCTCACGATTGACCGGCGGGACGCGGCCCAGGGGAGCGGGATTCAGCCATGAGCCCTGACAGCAAACCGTACATCCCCGACGACCTCATCAGATATATCGAATCCAATCAGGACGTGGATTTGATTTACGACCTGGACGTGGAAAGGGAAATCATCGACGTCCGGCCGACGACGATATATGACGTCAAGCCCGATTCCCACATTATCCTGGCCCAAACCGAACCGCCCATCCTCAAGTCGTCCGAAGGCCGTCGCGTCGAGGTCACATTAGTCTATCGCCACCTGGAGACGAACAAGTATCAGCGGTACGGCTTTCCGGCCACGATCCTGGTCGTCCTGGATCGCCATGAACTGCCGTCCGGGGGCACGGCCTCGATGCTCGTCGTCAGTTGGCCCCTGCGTTTCCGGGAGAGCGGCGTCCGGATGCACCACCGCATCGAGCCGTCCGGCGCGTTTGGTCCCTTGTTTTATTTCCGGCAACCCGAAGAGGTTCAGGCCCAGATTCTCGATATCTCGCTGGGCGGCATGAGGAGCTGGACGCCCGCCCATTGGGACCTGAAGACCAAACAACTCCTCCGCCTCAGGGCGGTCATCGATGGCCAGGAGTACCGACTCAACGCCCAGGTGGTCCGCGTCACCCCCATGGGCCGCAATCAACCCGGACAGGTCGGGCTGCAATTCAAGGACATGCCGGACGAGGCCAGGAACAGGCTGAAAAAGGCCCTCGAGATCGAAGCCCGGGAAGAGAGACGCAAGCTGTCCGGCCTGGTCTGAACCGGTGGGCCGCGTCGGCCCCACGGCTTCAGGACGAGAGGGAGAGGCGCACGGCCTCGTATTCGACCACCGGTTCGAGCGGCGCCTCCAGGGCGTCGGAGGCCGAGGCCAGCCGGCGGGGAAAGGCGGTCAGGACGGCTTCCAGATCATGGACCCGGCCGTCAAAGAACTCGACCCACATCCGAGAAACATGCTCCATATCGGTCGGCTCGTGCCGCCGAAACAGCCGCACGATCCGATCGGCCAGGATGACCACCCTGACCATTCGGGCCGAGTCGGGATCGTCGGTGTGCTGAAGTCCGGGTTCGTGATGGTGCCGGATGGCCACCCGGAACACGTTCGGCAGATCCCACTGACTGGCCAACCAGTGGCCGATGACGGTGTGGTCCAGGCCGGTGAACCTCTGCTCGATCTCGACGATGGGCTCGCCCGTCTCCCGCTTGGCGTCCAGGATCTGTTGTAAAATCTCAGGGTGATAGCGCCCCAGTAAGAGCGTCCCGATATCGTGAAGCAACCCGGCGATAAAGGCCTCTTCCGGGGCCAAGTCCACCTGCGGGGCCATCAGGCTGGACACCACCGCCGCCTGCAGGGCCAGGTCGTTGAAACGGCGCTGGTTGAACCGGACCGGGCGCTGCGACAGGAAGAGGTCGACCATGCTCAGGCCCACCACCAGATCTCGGATGGTGTCCAGACCCAGAATGACCACCGCCTGGTGAATGCTGGTCACTTCCCGGAGCAGGCCGTAAAAAGGCGAGTTGACGTACCGCAGCACCCGGGCCGACAGGGTCGGCGACGACAGGATCGCCCGGGCCACACGGTCCGGATCGGCGTTCGGGTTCTGGGTCAACTGCATGATCCGAAACGCCGTCTCCGGCAGCTCCGGCAGGTCCTCCGCGCTCACGATCCGGGCGATCAGGCTTTGCCGCAGCAACTCGATGGGATAGGCCCCACTCATCGGTCCTCACTCGTGGCGGTTATATACCCGATTTTATCTCAGGAGTGCCCCCCCCTGTCAAGCATGGAAACAGCCCCGGCCTCACGGTCCAGTCGGCCTGGGGCCAGAGGTTCGGTGGCGCGTCGTTTTTTGTCCTTGACAATTCCTCGCGTTAATGTTACTTGCACGGTAGTTATTAGTACACAAACTAAATTTTCGGGGTCGCGGTTGAACATCCAGGACTGCATTTTCTTTCAGTTGGCCAACGCCTCGCGGCACAGTCTCCGGTTCCTGGGTCGGCGGCTGTCCGGTCTGGACCTGACGGTGTCACAGGCGGTGGCGCTGTCGGGTCTGTCGGATCAGGACGGGGTAACGTCGAAGCATCTGGGCGCAAAGATCCGGTTCGACAGCGCCACGCTGACCGGGGTGTTGGACCGGTTGGAGTCGACCGGCGTCATCGAGCGCCGGCCCAACCCGGATGACCGGCGGTCGATCCTGGTGGTCCTGACGCCCCAGGGCCGGGACCTGGCCCAGGCGGTCGACGCCATCGTCCAGGAGGCCAACCGGGACTTCGTGGCCGGGCTGGACGCCGGCCAGGACCGGACCCTGCGGCGACTGCTCGGCCGGCTGAGCCGGGACTGAGCCGCCCCGCCCTCGAGGACGACAAGGAGCATCGATGGCCTCTGAGTACCAGCGTTTCATCGACCACCTGGCCGCCTGGGCGCCGCGGCTGCCCGATTCGAAAGTTTTGGCCGAGTTGATCCAGACCCGGCTGAGCCCGGCGGAGGCCGGTTTTCTGGCCCAGGTGCCGTTTCTACCCCACACCATCGAGCAGTTGGCCGAAAAATTCGGCGTCCCGCCGGCCGAGGTGGCCGCCCGGCTGGACCCGCTGGCAGAGAAGGGCTTGGTCTTCCGGCACCAGTCGGCCCAGACGGTGCGCTACGCCCTGAACGACTCCTTGTTCGATTTCTATCGCAGCCCCTTCTGGGCCGGCGCCAAAGACGAGCAGACCTCCAAGCTGGCCGTGTTGGCCAATAGATACTTCGACGACGGCTACGGTCGCGAGTTCGGGGCCTATCCGACCATGGGCCTCCGGGCCATTCCGGTCCACCGGACCGTCAAGGACCCCCGTCAGGTGATGCCTTACGAGGACATCATCGCCGTGCTGGACCAGGAGGATCTTTTTTGCACCTCGACCTGCCCCTGCCGGCACCGCAAGAATCTCGACCCCGACACCCCCGACTGCGAGCACGAGACCTTCAACTGCCTCCACTTCGGCCGCCTGGCCGGCTACATGGTCAAGCAGGACATGGGTCAAAAAATTACGCGCCAGGAGACGCTGGACATTATCGAGCAGGCGGCCAACGCCGGCCTGGTCCACGGCGTCAGCAACACCAAGTTCGGCATGGACACCATCTGCAATTGCTGCTCGTGCTGCTGTATGTTTTTGGAGTCGTACCACGTCCTGGGCCTGCACGGTCATCAGCCGTCCAATTACATCCTGGCGATCGAGACCGGATCCTGCGCCGGGTGCGAGACGTGCGTCGAGCGCTGCCCGATGAAGGCCCTGACCATGACCGAGGACGGACCCCGATTGGCGGCCGAGCGCTGCCTGGGCTGCGGGGTGTGCGTCCACACCTGCCCCACCGCCTCGCTGATCCTGGCGCCGCGGGAGGCGGAACAAGACTTCTGCGAGAACTTCCGGGACATGGCCGGGCGCATGGCCGGTGAACGCGGTTTGAAGCTTTTCTGACCTCGGTCCGAATCGACCGGGCGGCGAGGCCCCGAGGTCCCTCAAAAATGCGGGGAGGCGATCATGAGCGATTGGCAAACAACGTCGTGCGTGCTCTGCGCCCAGAACTGCGGGCTCGAGGTCATCGTCTACAACAACCGTATCACCCGCGTCCGGCCGGATAAGGCCAATTTCCGGAGCGCCGGGTACGCCTGCCGCAAGGGGCTCAACGTGGCCTGGCACCAGCACAACGCCGACCGGCTGACCCATCCCCTGAAAAAGGTGGGCGACCGGTTCGAACCGATCTCCTGGGACCAGGCCCTGAGCGAGATCGCGGCCAAGCTCAAAGAGATCCTCGGTACTCACGGGCCCCGGTCCCTGGCCTACATGGGCGGCGGCGGCCAGGGTTGCCACTTCGAGGCCGCCTTTGGCGTCCGGCTGCTCCGGGGTCTCGGGTCGCGATATCACTACAGCGCCCTGGGCCAGGAGTTGACCGGGGCCTTCTGGGTCATGGGCCGAATGCTGGGGAGGCAGTATTTGCACACCGTGCCCGACGTGGCCCACACCGATGTCCTGGTGGCCCTGGGCTGGAACGGTTGGATGAGCCATCAGATGCCCCAGGCCCGGCGGCACCTGAGCCGGATCAGCCGCGACCCGGACAAGAAGCTGGTGGTCATCGATCCTCGCCGCTCGGAGACGGCTAAGCGGGCCGACATCCACGTCGCCCTCCGGCCGGGCACGGACGCCCTGCTGCTCAAGGCGCTGATCGCCACGATCCTGAGTAACGGCTGGCATAAGGAAGATTACCTGAACCAAAACGTGTCGGGCTTCGACCGGGTCAGGCCCCTGTTCGAAAACCTGGACGTTGCGGCCGCGGCCCGGGTGTGCGACCTGGACCAGGGCCAGATCGTGTGTGAATCAGAATTTTTCGCGTTTTTTTGCGTCTTTCGTAGTTATATCTTAGTAGAGCTTAAGGAGTCGCAAATAATGTCTGTCCTCTCTTTGTATTTAAACTTATCCGTGTTCAT
>JAHJDS010000254.1 GCA_018812395.1 Pseudomonadota bacterium | reverse complement strand
TACGGATTCGGACTGCACCTCGAGGACCTGGTGGATCGGGCCCTGGCCACGCCCGTGTTCTCGGCCTTGCCCCGCTACCCCGACGTCACCCGGGACGTGGCCCTGATCGTCACTAGAGACATCGAGACCCAAAAAATATTGAGCCTCATCGCCGACGCCCGGGTCGATATCCTCCAGGCCACGTCCATCTTCGACGTGTACCAGGGCCCGCCCATCGAGCCGGGGAAGCGGAGCATCGGCCTTCGGTTCCGCTACCGGTCCCTCCAAAGGACCCTGACCGAGGAAGAGGTCAATCAGGTCCACGACCGGCTGGTCGCGATGCTGGTCGACCGGACCGGGGCCCGGGTCAGGGCCGATTGAACTTAAGCGCTACTTCACTTTTTCCCGGCCATCATGCCCGGCTTTGGATAGGCCCCGGACGGCCGGATTTCAAGGGGCGTCTCTCTTTTTTCTGATTCTGAACCATATTCATTTTGACCGGTTACCACCAAAACCGAATAACTTTGATGATGTTTATCCTGCCGATTTTGTCCAGACTTAAAGAAAAGGTTTGACTTTTTGGTTTAGCTTGGCGACAATGCTATGAATATGAATCAATCCCCGAAATCCCGGCGCGGGGAGGATCATAAAGGGAGGGTGCCCGTGCCCGAATCGCCGGAAAATCAGCAAACACTACCCGAGATTCCTGATAAGAATTTCTACAAGATTGGTGAGGTGGCCCTGATCACCGGCCTCGAACCGTATGTCCTGAGGTACTGGGAGACCGAGTTCAAGGAGATCAGGCCGGTGCGGGCCCGCTCCAAACAGCGGCTTTATCGCCGCGATGACGTGGATACGATCCTCAAAATCAAGAGGCTGTTGCACGAGGAAAAATACACCATCGCCGGGGCCAAGCGAAAGCTCGTGGAGGACAAGAAGGCACCAGAGGAACCGGCGGCCGTTGCGGAGCCGGAGGGGCCGCCTCCCCGGGGGCTGCTGGCCGAGATCCGGGCCGAATTGATCAAGATCAAGGACATCCTGTCCTGAATCAATGAGGGCGCGAGGCGCCGAACCGGGGTTCGCGCGGCTCTGCCATGACGCCTCAGGCCGGATATGTCGATGGCCCCCCGGCCATTCCCGCCTTGATAACATCGTGAAAAACGGCCCTCAGGTACGGTTCGTCGTCGGTCAAGAATACGGCTCGAGCCCGGGGCCATCAACCGGACCTCGCTCGGAGTTCCGGATCGCGCCGGCCGCCCCGGTCACCGCCGCATCCGGCGGATCAGCCGCCTCAGTCCCGGCACGCGGCGGAAGTTTTGGAGAAACTTCCGGGGATCCTTCAGTGACACCCGGGACCTGACGCGCCCCTGTTTGTCGATCACGTACTCGTACGTCCCCAGCACGATGATTCGCTTGTCCCGGCCCACGGACGCGGCGATGCCGCCCTTGCCGGCAATGTCCCACCCCTGCAAGGGATGGTGGACCAGGCTGACCAGATAGGCCCCCTGGCGCGGCACCCGCCGCAAATAAAAGAAGCCTCGGGGATCGGTCTGGGCGGTGTGGACCTGGGAGCGTTGGACGCCGCTTTGTCGATAGCGCCGAGTGATCTGGACCACCAGGCCGCGGAAAACCGTGTCCCGCCGACCCTGCCAGCCGTCAAAACGGATCTTGACGCGGCCGACGACGTACACCGTTCGCCCCGCCGCCTCGGCCCCGGGCGCGCAGATCACTAGAACAAGACACAAACAGACAACCAGTCGCCTCGTCACGGCCGCGCTCGCTTTCCGGTCCGGGGCCGGATGTCATAGAGAAAGACGGATTCATCGGCCTCGTCCGGGGTCCGCAAGTTGAACTTGCGCCGCCGGATGGAAAACTCGTCCTTGATCAGGTCGAAGAAGCCGATGAAGAAGGGCCGCTGGGTGTGGGCCAAATACAGATGGCCGTCCGGCGCCAAGTGGGTGCTCAGCAGATCGGCCAGCAGCGGATAGTCGGCGGGGCGGTACAGGATCTCGCCGGCCACGATGACCTCGAACGTCCCCCGCAGGCCGGGCCGGCTCCAGTCAAAGGCCACGAAAGAGACGTTGTCCAGGGCGTTGTGCGCGGCCGAGGCCCGGGCCAACTCCAGGGCCCGGACGTCGATGTCGGAGACGATCACCCGGTGGCCGTGGGCCGCGGCCACCAGGCCCACCAGCCCCAGGCCGGCGCCCAGTTCCAGTACAATCTGATCGGGCCGGGGCTCGAGCCCGGCCACGAACCGGCCCAGGAGTAGGCTGGCCGGCCACAGCTTGGTCCAGAAGGGGAGGTCGACCTCGCCTTCTTCTCCCCGGTCAAGGGCCTCGGCCACGATGGGATCGTCCTCGGTCAGTTCGAACAGCTCGAGCCTGGCTCGGCCGATGCTCACCGGGCTGAGCTGGGTCCGGTATTTGCCCTCGAGAGCCGCCGCGGCCGGTTTGAGTCGGGTCATGTGGTCCTTTTCAGGAAGGTCGCAGAAACCGCGGGTCACAGCAGCGCCTCCAGGATCGAGCCGGTGTTCCCCAGGGCCCGTCCGACCACTTGTTCGGCCTCCTCGAGGCCAAGTCCCAGGCGGTGCGCGGCCTCGGGGAACAATTTCGCCGGCGCGAGTTCGCCGGCCGCCAGCCGATTCACCAGGCCGTCGGCCAGATGGACCACCACGTCCAATCCCGGCGGATCGGCCTCCAGAGCGGGTTCGTGGTGATCGCCGACGCCCACTTGCAGCCTCTCCGGGAAGAACGAGGCTCGGGTGTACAGGTCGCCCAGGGCGTCGTGGGTGAGCCCGATGACCGCTCGTTCCGCCTCGAGGAAGGACAGGGCGTTTGACCGGGCGTGGGC
>JAHJDS010000031.1 GCA_018812395.1 Pseudomonadota bacterium | reverse complement strand
GCTCGCCTGCCTGATCGGTCACCGGTTCGGAATCAAACGCAAGATCGCCCGGGTCCGCTCCACCGAATTCGGCTACCAGGATTCGATCCTGGGCGCCGATGACATGAAAATCGACCTCATCATTCACCCCGAAGAAATGGCCGCCCAGGAAATCGTGCGCATGATCAAGCTGGGGGCCGGCAATGAAATCATGGACATCGCCGGAGGTGAATTGCAGGTCCTGGCCGCCCGGGTCGGAGAATCATCGCCCCTGGCCAATAAACGGCTAATAGATATCTCGAGGTCGCACAATCATTTCCCTTTCCGGGTCGTGGCCGTGGCCCGGGGAATCACGACCATCATCCCCGGTGGCGGCTATGAAATACTGCCCCAGGACCAGATATTCATCATGGCAGACAACCGGGACATCCCCAAGGTGATGGAGCTGACCGGCGTCAAACAGGATCACCCGCTGCGGGTAATGATCCTGGGCGGCGGTTTGGTGGGCGCCCGTGTCGCCGAACTCTTGGGCAAAACGGTCAGGGTCAAGTTGATCGAAAAGGACGAAAAACGGGCCGAAGAGTTGTCCCTTTTGCTGCACAATACCGAGGTCCTGCAGGGGGACGGCACCGACGCCAACGTCCTGAACCTGGCCGGGCTGCTGGATATGGACACCTTCATCACCGCCACCGGAGAGAATGAAACCAACATCATGAGCTGCCTGTTGGCCAAGCACTTGATGACGACACAGGATGGTTATTCAAAGGGAAAGCAAAGAATAACCATTGCCCTGGTCAACAACGAGGATTACCTGGTCCTGGCCGCCACCATCGGGTCCAATATCGCCCTGAACAAAAAAATTCTGGCCGGTAACGAAATCCTAAAATTCATCCGCCGGGGCGAGATACTGTCCCTGGCCCATTTGCACGGGTTTGACGCCGAAGTGGTCGAACTGGTCGCCGCGCCCAACTCGCCCATCACCCGCAAGCCCCTCTCCAAATTGGATCCGGAATACCAAGGCAAGATTCTGATCGGGGCCGTTCATCGGGACGGCCAGTGGAATATCGGCGTCGGCGACACCCATATCCATGGCGATGACCGGGTCATCGTCGTCTGTACCTCGACGCACCTCAAGGACGTCCAAAAGCTGTTTTTGAATAAAAAAGCGGCCAACAATCATCGACTAACCTTCCAGCCGGTATTGAACGAAGAGCCATAGTATCGTCCTTCGGACAGCGTATTTCCAGAACCACCTATTTCCGCCAAAAGGCCGGGAGTAATATGACCAGGGCCGAAAACATCTCCAGCCTGCCGACCAGCATGTTCCAGGATAAAAACCATTTACCCACGTCGGATATCTGGGCGTAGTTTTTCGTGGGCCCCACGATTCCGAATCCCGGGCCGATATTCATCAGGGTGGCAATGATCGAACTCATGGCCGAGGTGAAATCCATTTTCTCCACCAACGCCATAAAGCATCCCCCGGCCAGGATCATAAATATGTTGACGATAAAGTAGCAGATGGCCAGATCGACGATCGAGGCGTCGATCGGCCTCCGATTGAGCTGGATCGTCTTGACGGTCATGGGCTGGACCAACAGCTTCTTGATCGCCAGGTATATGAATTTGCAGATAATAACGTAGTGGACCACCTTGATGCCGCTGGTCGTCGATCCGGCGCAGGCCCCGATAAAACAGACGGCGTATAAAAACATCTGGGCCGCCTGGGGCCACTGCTCGTAATCGGCCGTGGTAAACCCGGTGGTCGTCAAAAGGGACGTCACCTGGAAAGTGGCGTATCTGACCGATTCCATGAGGCTGGGGTAGGTATTGGCCTGCCACAGAATCAGGGCCGTGGCGCCGCAAAAGAATACCATGATACCGACGTACCACCGAAACTCGGTGTTGATCAAAGTGGACCGGAAATCCCCCATCATCATCCGGTAAAAGAGCAGGAAGCTCATGCCGCCCAAAAACATGAAAATAGTGATCACCCAATCAAGATAGGCGCTCTTGTAAGCGCCGACGCTGAGGTTCTGGGGCGAGTAACCCCCGGTCGATATCGTACCAAAGGCATGACAAAGGGAGTCGAAAAGCGACATCCCGCCCATACAAAGCAGGATCGTCTCCAAGACGTTCAGCCCCAGGTAGATCCCCCATAACCAGATCATGGTGTCCTTGTTCCTGGCCTTGAACTTGTCCTTGGTGATCACCTGGCCGGGGCTTGATTCGGCCCTGGCAATACGCAGACCGCCCATGCCGTGTGGCAGGAAGATGACGACCAAAGTCAAAAATCCCATGCCGCCCAGCAGGTGGGTCTCGCTACGCCAGAACAACAGCCCGTGGGGCACGGCTTCGATGTTTTTGAGTATTGTCGCCCCGGTGGTCGTGTAGCCGGACATCATTTCGAAAAAGGCGTCGGTAAACGATGGAATACTGCCGTGAATAATAAAGGGCAAACCCGACAGCGCGGAGACGATGACCCAGCCCAGGGAAGCGATTACGATCGCGTCCTTGATACCCAGTTCTTGATGCCGGCGAAAAAAACTGAGCAGAGACAGCCCCAGGGCGATCGTGATCATGGCCGAGACCATCAGCGCTGTCAGGTCCCCTTCACCATAATACAACGACCACATAACCGGCAGGCCCATCGAGCCGCCCGTCACGACCAACAAAATACCGATAACGTGGGCTATGGACGAGAAATGCATGCTGCGACCGCTGACCAAAAAGGAAATTCAGACGGTGTAAACCCCGGCCGGACCGTCAACGGGCCTGATTAGGCTCGCCAAGAAGGTCAAGACCGGCCGGCTTTGTAACTCATACCTACCATTTTTGGGGTGCGGACTTCAAGCGGCGGCCCCGGTCCGAACATCACCCGACCGCGATCATGCCCCGCCACCGCAGGTCAAGACCACCTTGACCCTCGAGCCCTTGACCCGATAGACGCCGGTCCTCTGTCTGTCGTCAGCGGGTGTGGCAATTTTGGGGGTGGTTTTTAAGTTGGAGTTCCGGTCCCCTCCGGTCTCGAGCGCTCCGAATGGTACCACCCGCGCCTAGCCAGGGTCCGCCGCTTCAGCTCGGCCCGGCGCTCAAGGATCGATGCCCTCGGTCCGAAGTAGAGGTCCTCCGGGGTCTCCCAGACCAACAGGTTGATCCGCTCCTTGGAGGAGCGAACTCGATCCGGCCGTTGTTCCGGGGATGATAGGTCGAGGCCGGGATGTCCGGACG
>JAHJDS010000253.1 GCA_018812395.1 Pseudomonadota bacterium | reverse complement strand
TTTTGCAACCACGGACTTACAAAAAGCGTGGTTTTTGTAAGTCCTTCAAATCGCTACGGCTAAAAAACCTTCGCGATTTGCCGGGACGTCCATGTCCCGGGTCTGAGAGCGTTTTGCAACGCTCTCAATTCGTATTTGTTCGAGAAACGTCGCCGGCGCGATCGAGTTCCATCCTTCATGGAATCGATTGACAAACCACCATCGCGGCCGTCCGCCCCATCCAGCCTGAACGCCGGAGCGGTCGATCGAAACCGCCTTTGCACTATTTCGTTTCAAAAAAACCGGAAAGCATCGGCCACGAATTCGAGCCCGATCGTTTTCGCGTTTTCGGACGGATGAGAAACGGCGGAATGAACTCCGTGCTTATCGGCGGCCATGACCCGTCGCCGGTCGGGCGACCTTTGCCGTGTCTTCCATTCGTCTGAACGACCCCGCGATTGAGCCGGAGGCATTTTGGCGCAGCGCGCGACGCGTTACCCGATTCATCGGCGATCGACCCGAACGCCGTGCTTTTCGCCGCAACGATCCAATACCCGCCGCTCATCCAATGGCGCCCACCGGGGCCCTGGGGCCGCCCTCGCCGGTCTGCCGGGCCAATCAACGTCCGTCATCGACTCGCGGCGTCTTTCCCCGGCGTCATCCGACGACCAAGGCAATATCCAACGCATTTTTTTATTTTTGACATTGGGCGCTTGTTCCGGCATATTGTTTTTATAATCTAAAGGAGGTTTACCATGCCCAAAAAGTTACAAGTCGACGCCAAGAAGCTTCTGAAAATGGTCAAGGACGGGGTGCCCCAGAAGGAGATCATGTCCAGGTTGGGTTTCAAAACATCAACTCAACTGAAGACCGCCATCACCAACGCGGCCATGGCTGAAAAAATTCTGCCGCCGTTGGTTGGTGGTAGAAAAGGGGGCAAACAAGTGGCGATCAAGAAGAACGTCAAGGTCAATAGCCGTGGAAGTTTGATTATTCCCAAGCAGCTTATCGACGCCTATGGCCTGAAGGTCGGTGATTCGTTTGAGGTGAGGAGGTCGAAGGCGGGAATGTCGTTGAAGAAGGTCTGAGGGTGGACGTGACCGGTCCTGATTTGTGACCCCCCGGGGATCGGTTGGAACTCCAGCGGCGGCCGCCGGTTGCAGGGCGGGGTGGACCGTAGAGGCCCTCCCCCGGACGGCGTTTCGCGGAAATCACCCCGTCGCTCTTTGGTCTCGTCCTCGTCCCGCCGGTGGGCCGCTCCCGTCACCGGGACGGGTCCGGCCGGACGGCGGACGTTTCATGGTGTCCGTGGCGAATCAGGCCCGGGTTGGACGTCATCCAGGATGCGTCGCATCAGCCGGGCGAGGTAATCGATGTCAATGGGCTTCATCAGCGTTTCGCGGACGCCTGACTCCTCGATTTGCTCGGCGTCAACCGCCTGAATGATACCGCTGCACAGGATGACCGGCAGGTCCGGCCGGAGCTTGCTAATCGCCTTGGCCAGGTCGGTCCCCGTCAGGAGCGGCATCGTCTGGTCGGCGATCAACAGGTCAAAGCGGTCCGGTTGGTCCCTGATGGTTTCCAGGGCCTCGACACCGCTGGTGCAGATGACCACCTCGTAACCATAGCCGGACAGGGTCTGAGAGACCAGGTCGGCCAGGATCTCCTCGTCGTCGACCACCAGGATCCGCTCGGTGCCTCGAGGCACCGCCGCCGCGGCCCGGCCGTGATCGGACGCCTCGGCGTTGATACAGGGCAGACGCACCTCAAAGGTCGACCCCTTTCCCGGGCGGCTTTCCACCCGGATTCGACCGCCATGGTTCTCGACGATGCCGTGCACCACCGAGAGTCCCAGACCCGTCCCCTCGCCCGACGCCTTGGTGGTGAAAAAGGGGTCGAAGATCCGTTCCAGGGTTTTCCGGTCCATGCCGTGGCCGGTGTCGGAGACGGTCAATTGCAGGCACTTTCCCGGACCGTTACTCGAGTCGAGGCGCCGGCCGGCCCGGTCCGGGGCCACTTCCGTCACCCGGACCTCCAATCCGCCGCCCGTGTCCCTCATGGCGTGGGCGGCGTTGGTGCACAGGTTCATCAACACCTGGTACATCTCGGTGGGGTCGGCCATGATCACGCTGGACTTGCAGTTGACGTCGGTGCGTATCTCGATCGTCGACGGCAATGAGGCCCGCAGGAGCTTCAAGGCCTCCTTGAAAATGGGATCAACCCTGACCGGTCTTTTTTGGGGCCGCCCGGAACGACTGAAGGTCAGGATTTGTTTGACCAGGTCCGCGGCCCGCTCGGCCGCCTTGAGCACCTGTTCCAGCGGGCCCCGCGGACCGGTCTGGTCGCCGAGTTCCCGAAGGGCCATCTTGGTATAACCGCTGATCGCGAACAGCAGATTGTTGAAGTCATGGGCGATGCCTCCGGCCAGGGTGCCGATCGCCTCCATTTTTTGGGCCTGGCGCAACTGCCGCTCCATGGTCAACTCATAGGTCA
>JAHJDS010000252.1 GCA_018812395.1 Pseudomonadota bacterium | reverse complement strand
TCAAGGAGCTGTGGCTCCATGCGGACCTCAGGCGCGAGGACCGTATCTTCTACTTCACCACCTGCGGCTGGATGATGTGGAACTGGCTGGTAAGTTCCTTGACCGCCGGGGCGACGCTGATGCTCTTTGACGGGTCGCCGTTCATCCCCGACGCCGGCGCCATGTGGAAGCTGGCCAGGGACGAAAAATTCACCGTCTTCGGTACCTCGGCCCGGTATCTGGCCGCGGTGGAGAAGGCGGACGTCAAGCCGGGCCAAGAGTACGACCTGGGCTCGATCAAGACCATCTTGTCCACCGGCTCGACCCTGTCGGTGGAGAGCTTCCACTTCGTGTACGACCAAATCAAGCCGGACGTGCAACTGGCCTCGATCTCGGGCGGCACGGACATCATCTCCTGCTTCGCCCTGGGCAACCCCATCGGGCCGGTCCACGAGGGCGAACTCCAGTGCCGGGGCCTGGGGATGGCCGTCGAGGCCTGGGACCTCGAGGGCCGGCCGGTGATCGGCGAGAAGGGCGAACTGGTCTGCACCAAGGCCTCGCCGAGCATGCCGATCTACTTCTGGTCCGACCCCGACGGGCAAAAGTACCACGACGCCTACTTCGACGTCTTTCCCGGGGTATGGCACCACGGCGACTTCATCGAGATCACGCCCCAGGGCGGGGTGATCATCTACGGCCGCAGCGACGCCACCCTCAACCCGGGCGGAGTGCGCATCGGCACGGCCGAGATCTACCGCCAGGTCGAAAATTTGGACGAGATCGCCGATTCCCTGGTCGTGGGCCAGAACTGGGAGGACGACGTCCGGGTCGTCCTGTTCGTCAGGCTCCAGCCGGGGGTCGAGTTCGACGAGGAGCTAATCAAGAAGATCAAAACCACCATCCGCCAGAACACCACGCCGCGCCACGTGCCGGCCAAGATCATCGAGGTGGCTGACATCCCGTACACCATCAGCGGTAAGAAGGTCGAGATGGCGGTTCGAAAAGTGATCCACGGCCAGGAGGTCACCAACAAGGACGCCCTGGGCAACCCCGAGGCCTTGGACCTGTACGAGAATCTAGAGGCGCTCAAAAGTTAGTTAACCCCGCCACCGAGAGGTCGTCATGCCCAAACCCATCGCCCTGGTCACCGGGGCCAGCAGCGGCATCGGCCGGGCCACGGCCCAAGGCCTGGCCCGGGCCGGCTTCGCCGTCATCGCCGCCGCCCGGCGGCTGGATCGTCTCCAGGAACTGGCCGAGCAAAACCCGGGGGTGACGCCCCGCCAGGTCGATTTGTCCGATGTGGACCAGGTCGAAAATTTCTGCGCCGAAATCATCGGCTATGACGAGCCGGTCGGCGTGCTGGTCAATAACGCCGGCTACTCGTGGCGGGGCGTGGTCGAGGCGGCGCCGATGGCCCCGCTGCTCCGGATGTACCAGGTCAACGTCTTCGCCCTGCTGCGCCTGACCCAGGCGGTGCTGCCGGGGATGAGGGCCCGACGTCAGGGCCGCATCGTCAATCTCAGCTCGATCGTGGGCCGGTTCACCTTTCCCGGCTCGGGGCCGTACGCCTCGACCAAACACGCCGTCGAGGCCGTCTCCGACGCCATGCGCCACGAGCTTTTACCCTTCGGCATCCGGGTGATCACCATCCGTCCCGGGCCCATCGCCACCGAGTTCAACGACACGGCCAACGAATTCTCGGCCGAGGCCGCGGCCAATACCCCGCCCGAGTACCAGCCGGTGCTGGCGGCCGCCGGGGCGGCCTTTGGCAAGATGTTCGGCCAAATCCGGATCCCGGGGCCGGAGGTCGTGGCCGAGGTCATCGTCGAGGCGATCACCTCGGACAACCCCAAGGCGGCCTACGCCGTGGGGCCCTTTTCCGACGAATTGCTGCCGCTCCGAGCCAAGCTCGACGACGACGACTGGCTCGAGGGCATGAACCAACGTTTCGGACTGGCCGGTCTGAAGGTCTAGGCTGGAGGGGGCGTCGGGCCGACCGGCGTGCCCCCCCGTAAATTATTTTATTTTATTTAAGTACTGAATTGTATAGACAGGAGGTGGCGGCTTGAGCTAGCATTTTCTATATATTATAACTTGTGTGACTGTTGAACCTCCACTTTCCGGTTGACTTCTTGAAGCTGAGAACCATCACGTGACCAATCTCCACGAGATCATAGCG
>JAHJDS010000251.1 GCA_018812395.1 Pseudomonadota bacterium | reverse complement strand
GAGGTGGACGGCCTGGTGTTGCCCGACCTGGGGGACGCCGTGGCCCAGACCGAGCCGGGGCTGACCCTGACCCGGGGTGACCACGCCGCCCGGGTGCTGAACCCGGTTGACGGCGTGGTGGTGGCCCGGAACCATCGGGTCCTGTCCGACCCCGCCAAGATCAAACAATCGCCCTACGACCAGGGCTGGCTGCTGGTCGTTCAGCCGGGCCGGCTCAAGACCAATCTCAAGAACCTCCTGTTCGGCCAGGAGACCGACCGCTGGATCGAGGACGAGACCAACCGGCTGGTGGCCCTGTTCGCCCAGGAAACCGGCTATCAACTGGCGGCCACGGGCGGTCAGTTCGTGGACGACGTCTTCGGTCAGGCGCCGGGCATCGGCTGGGACACCCTGGTCCGCGAGTTCCTGCTCACCTGACCAGATCGGCTCGACCTCGGCGGCGGCCGGGGTCAAAGCTCGATGGATTCGTCGGGCGTCACGCCCCGGCCAACAGCCGCCTCCGCCCCTGCCCCAGCACCCGGGCGCAGTTCGGACAGAAGCCGATGTCCAGGGCGTCCACGTGTCCCAGGGTCGAGGAGAAACACATCAGACAACCCGGGCGGTGACAGTGACTGACACCCAGGAGGTGGGCCGTCTCGTGGAGGGCCACCTTGGCCAGGCGGGTGTAGAATAGGGCGCGCGGGGCGGCGCCCCCGGGGCCGCCCAGTCGACACAGCGACACCACGGCCGCCCGGCCGTTCATCTGGGCCTGGCCGAACACGTAGGTCAGCACGGGCAGGCACAGGTCCCGGGCCGTCAGGCCCAGTCTGATTCGACCCGGGGGCACGTCGCCCGCCAGTGTCGTCAGGACCATCGAGGCGTCGTACTGCCGGCGGGTCGGGATCAGGGCCTCGGTCGGCTCGGGCCGGGGCGAGGCCGTGACGGCCGGCAGCCCCAACACGACGTCCACGTTGGCCGCCACCACCGCCAGGGCCACCTCGTCGATCCGGCCCAGGGGAACGACCTCGACGACGGCCCGCGCCCCGCCCGTCTCGGTGGCCGTGTCCGAATCCGTCATCTAATCGGCGCTCACGGCGATCTACTCCGGCCGCGCCAACCCATGCCGCTTCATCTTGCGGAACAACGTCCCCCGGTCGATGCCCAGCCGTCTGGCGGCCTGGGTGACGTTCCAGGCGCTGGCCTCGAGCGTCCGTCGAAGGTGGTCGATCTCGACCTCCTCGAGCGTCCGGGGCGACGCCTCCGGCGCGTCGCCGGGCCTCAAAAAAGACAGCTCCTGGACCCCGACCCGGTCCCCCCGGCAGATGACCACCGCCCGCTCGATGACGTTCTTCAGCTCCCGGACGTTGCCCGGCCAGGGATAGCCCTTGAGCTGGGCCAGGGCCTCGGCGGTAAAGCCCGACAGACGCTTGCCCGTGTCCAGCGCGAAACGCTCCAGGAAATGGACCGACAGCAGGCCGATGTCCTCGGGCCGCCGGCGCAGCGGGGGGACATCGATGGTGATGACGTTGATCCGGTAGTAGAAATCCGAGCGGAACCGGCCCTCTTCGATCAGGGTCGGCAGGTGGCGGTGGGTGGCGCAGATCAGCCGAAAGTCGCTCTGGACCTTGGTCGTCCCGCCGATCCGGTAAAAGGTCTTTTCCTCGAGGACCCGGAGCAGGTCGACCTGCATTTTGCCCGGGATGTCTCCCACCTCGTCCAGGAAGAGGACGCCCTTGTCGGCCATCTCCAGGCGTCCCCGCCGGGCCTGGACCGCCCCGGTGAACGCCCCCCGCTCGTGCCCGAAGAGTTCGCTCTCGAGCAGGGTCTCGGTCACGGCCCCGCAGTTGAGCGGCACGAAGGGCCAGAACCGCCGCTCGCTCCGGGCGTGGATGGCCCGGGCCACCAGTTCCTTGCCCGTGCCCGTCTCCCCGGTGACCAGCACCGGCGCGTCGGTGGGGGCGATGTCCTCGATCAGGGCGAACACCTGCCGCATGGCCTGGGACTGGCCGATGAGGTCCTCGAACACGGTCTTGTCGCGCTCGAGGATCCGGACCTTGAGGGCCTCGTTCTCGTCCACCAGGGCCTTGTGCTGGAGGGTCTTGTCGATCAGGACCATCAACTGCTCGGGGTCGAAGGGCTTGACCAGATAGTCCGTGGCCCCCAGTTTCATGGCCTCGACCGCCGTGTCGATCGACCCGTAGGCGGTGATGATGATGGCGTAGGTCTCGGGGTGATCGGCCCGCAGGCGGCGGAGCAGCTCCAGACCGTCCATGCCGGGCATCTTGATGTCGACGAACACCAGGTCGAACGGCGTCTGTTTCATCAGGGCCAGGGCCTGCTCACCGCCGTCGGCCGTGGCCACCTCGAACCCGTCCTTGACCAGCCAGGCCGCCAGAGACTCGCGCATGGCCAATTCGTCGTCCACGACCATTATCCGGAACCACCGGTTCATCTTTTCGGCTCCTTGTCCTGTTCCGCCGACCGGTCCCTGGTCGGGAACAACAACCGGAAGGTCGTCCCTTCGCCGCGTCGGCTGCGGACGAGGACGTCCCCGCCGTGGCTCTTGACGATGTCGAAGACCATGGCCAGGCCCAGGCCCACGCCGCTGGTGTCGCTCTTGGTCGAGAAGAAGGGCTCGAAGATGTGGGGGACGTGCTCGGGGCTGATGCCGCACCCGGTGTCGGACACGTCCAGGCAAACCAGACCCTTGTCCGCCTTGACCTGACCCCTGATGGTCAGCGTCCCGCCGCCGCCCATGGCCTCGACGGCGTTGAAGAGCAGATTGGTCAGACACTGCTGGAGCTGGTTGTAGTCCCCCCACACGGAGAAATCGGCCGGCTCGAAACGGGTCACGACCTTGATGCCCGACAAATTCATCAGATGCTGCATCAGGACCAGGGTCCGCTCCACGATCTCGACCATGTCCACCCCGCCCGGCTCGGGGCTCTTTTGGCGGGAGAAGGTCAGCAGATTGGTCACGATCTCGCCGCAGCGCTCGGCCTCCCGGACCGTCAGGTCCAGATACCGCTCGAAGTCGGCCAGGTCCTCGGGGGTGGGGGGGCCCTCCCGCAGGCCTTTGAGGATCAGCTTGGTGAAATTGATGATGCTGGACACCGGATTGTTGATTTCATGGGCCACCGAGGCCACCAGCTTGCCCAGGGCGACCAGTTTATCCTCCTGGACGACCCGGGCCAGATCCTCTTGCAAGGCCCTGGTCCGCCGCTCGAAGCGCTCGCTCAGCTCGGTGGTCATGTCCCACTGGACCTCGACGACCTGGACCACCTGGCCGTCGGCGCCCAGCAGCGGGTAGGTCGAGACGTCGCAGTAGCGGGCCCGGCCGTTTTCATGGACGTGCTCGTGGATGGCGTGGGCGGACACCTTTTGGGCCAGGGTCTTTTTCATGGGGCAGGGTGTTTCGGGGCTGTCGCAGGGGGCGATGGCCTGGTGCGAGACCTGGTAGCAGTAGAGGCCCAGGGCCTCCTTGCGGGTCAGGCTGGCCAGGTTCAGGGCCTGATCGTTTATCCAGACGATCCGGTACTCCGGGTCCAGGACCATGACCCCCTCGCTCATGCGATTGATCAGGGTCTGGGCGATGGACAGACCGATCCGGATTTCTTCCTTCTGGCCGTTTTGTTGACGACCAAAGGAAACGATGTCCTGAAACGGACTGGCATCAAGAGGCTGGCGGACCAAGTCGGCCTCCTTTTTCCCCCGGTCCCCGGCGGCCCGAGAATAAGACCGCGGGGGCGGCGGCTTTCGAGGCGGGCGACCGACGGTCCGGTCACCCGCGCCGGTCGCGGCCTGACGCGGCCGCGCCTCGCCCTGCACTTTATCACAATCCCCCCGGCCCTCCAAGGGAGTTTGGGCCGGGCGGACGGGCCGGGTGGAGCGGTCAGGCCCCTCTTGACGTCCAGTAGGGATTGACCAGGTCCTCGAAGATGGACATGGCCGCCTCGGCCCCCTGGCCGGTGGAAATGACGATCTGCCTGGTCGCCTGGGCGAAGACGTCGTTTGGGCCGGGCTCGGCCAAGAGGATCAGGTCCACGGGGCGTTTGAACCGGGCAAAGGCCCGCCGCAGTTGGGCCTCGGCCTGTTCCTTGACCGCCTTTTCCAGCCGGTCGTTATCGGGTTTTTGGTCGGGCGGTTTGGAGTTCATGATCCCCTCCTTTTTCTTTCTGGCGCCTGAGGGGTGGAAGTGATAGCCTCCCTCTCGATGTTATTGTTTACCATGGACGGCCCCTCGGGGTGAAGCGGGTTTTGGGCCGGTCCGGCCGGGCGCTTCGTGTCGCCCGCCGCGGGGTGTCCGGCCCAGGTCCCGGGTGGTCTCTTTCTCAGCCAGACGGGAGCGAAGACCATGATGGACATCATTTTTGCCGAACGGGCCGTGGTGCGCCTGGTCGTCGACGGCCGGGTGCGCTATGGGTTGTGGACCGACGGCCGGATTCGCCTCTACGAGGGCTCGCCCTTGGCCGGCGGCCGTCCGGGGCGGCGCACGGTCCGACCGGATCGGGCGCGCCTGCTGGCCCCCTGCCGGCCGTCCAAGGTGGTGGCCATCGGCCTCAACTACCGCTCCCACGCCCGGGAGATGAAGATGCCCTTGCCCGAGGAGCCGATGATCTTTCTCAAACCCTCGACCTCGGTCATCGGGCCGGGCCGACCCATCGTCCGGCCGGCCATGAGCCGCCGGGTGGACTACGAGGCCGAGCTGGGCGTGGTCGTCTCCCGGACCTGTGGCCGCGTGTCGCCCGACGAGGCGTCGGAATGCATCCTGGGCTACACCTGCCTCAACGACGTCACCGCCCGGGACCTGCAGGCCAAGGACGGTCAGTACACCCGGGCCAAGGGTTTCGACACCTTCTGCCCCATCGGCCCGGCCATCGCCCTGGACGCGGATCCGCGGGACCTGCGCGTCAGGAGCCTGGTCAACGGCCGGGTCCGCCAGGACGGCCGGACCTCGGACCTGGTCTTTTCGCCGGCCCAACTGGTGTCGTTCATCAGCCGGGTGATGACCCTCCACCCCGGGGACGTGATCGCCACGGGCACGCCCTCGGGGATCGGCCCCCTGAGCGCGGGCGACGAGGTGGTGATCGAGGTCGAGGGGGTCGGCCGGCTGGTCAATCCGGTGACGGACGCATCCTGAGCCGATCCGGCCGGCCGTCGGGTCGATTCAGCTTTGATCGTCCTCGTTCCGGTCCGCCGGGGCCGGGCAGGGGGCGTTTTTGTGGACCAGCCGGTCCAGCCGTCGGCAGTACAGGGCCACGAAGGTTCGGCAGGAGCCGGCCCCGTCCAGGCCGGCGTTTTTCGGGAATTCCGCCTCGGGGCAGCTCAGGTCGCAGAATCTCATCGCCGTCCACCTCCGGTCCCCGGTCGCCGACATCATACGCCAATTGGCGTCTCGAGGCCAGGTCGGGTGAAGGACTGCGGGGACGGGCGCTTCGGCGTTGCCCCCGCCGGACGCCTTTGCTATACTGCTTTGTCATAATCCCAACAAGGAGGACGCGATGAGGCGACTGGTGGTGGCCCTGGTGGCGCTACTGTTGGCGGCCACGGCGGCCCAGGCCCAGGTGGCGCCGCTCCCGGAGGGCGTCAAGGACTTCAGGCTGGTCTACATGGAGGCCACGGCGACCTTCACCCTCGAGGCCGCCCAGGTCACGGCCCGGTACCAGATTCTGCCGGGGCTCGGGCTGAAGCCGGGCACGGCGCTCCAACTGTTCTTCCCCAAACGCAAGGGTTACCCGGCCCTCAAGAAGTTCAGCGTCAAGTACGCCTCGTTCCCCCTCAAGGGGGGATCGGACCCGCCGCTCCGGGCGTTGCCCCTGGCCTGGCCGCCGGCGGCCAAGTGGTCCACGGTCGAGGCCACGGCGAGGGCCGTCAAAGACGCCAAGCTGGCGAAGTACTACGACCGGATGTACGTCTTCACCATCCCCGGCGCCGCGGCCGGCGACTCCAAAAAACGTCACCTGGTCGTGGTCTCCGTGTCCTACTCCCAAGCCCTGCGGCAAAGGCGGCTGATCATGCCCTTCCGGATCGTCTCGCGCTGGCCGTCCCGGATCGGCAAGGCCGGCATCCGGCTCAAGGTGCCCAAAGGCTACTGGATCAGTTCCAGCACCCGCAGTTTCCGGCGGGCCCGGGGCGGAGATTACCTGTGGTCTTTCCGGCGGCGCGGCTTTAAACAGGATCTGGGCCTGAGGATGCTCAAGGGAACCGAAGGCCGTCGCAAGAGGCGGGGCATTCGTTTCCGGTGGCACATCAACCTGTAACCGGGGGGCGGCCCGCCATCTTGACAATCCCCCGGGGCGTTGCTAGGATGACCAATGTCGTCTATCCGGAATCGATGACCACCATTTCGGGGGAGAAGCAGTCATGAAATTAACGACCATTATCGCCCTGGTTCTGCTGTGTCTGGCCCTCATGGTCGGCTTTAACGTCTCGAGGGCCGGCTGCAGTTGTGACGCCAACGCGGACAGCGGCACGGGGCCGGTGAAGGCCAGCCAGGTCTTGCCCCAAGGCTAGTTGAACGGTTAGGGATGAGGGGCCGTCCCCGCCGGCGGGCGGACCCTCATTTCCAGACCGTGCCGGCGGCTTCTCTCGATCACGGGGAAGCCGGTAGGGAGTCGTTTTTCGCCCGGGCCGAGGGTGTTGCGCCCGGGTATTTTTTTTGGTCCCCCGCCGCGGCCGTGATCCGGCCGGGAGTGGCTGGTAAGCGTTTATTTGGTCAGCAGTTCCAGCAGCCGATCCAATTCGTCCTTGGAATAGTATTCAAAGACAATCCGGCCCCGATCCAGTTTGCCCTTGATGTCGACCTTGGTCCCGTACTTGAGCTTCATCTGATCGGCCAGGGCGGTCAAGTAAGCGGCCGTGCGGCGGGTGGCGTCGCTCTTGACCGGGGACGGCCCCAGGGTTTTCTTGACCAGACTTTCGGTCTGCCGGACGGAGAGGCCCTTGCGGATGACCGTCCGGGCGGCGGCCGTCTGGGCGGCGGCGGTGGGCAGGGCCAGCAGGGCCCGGGCGTGTCCGGGGCGCAGCCGGCCGTTTTCGAGGTACTCCTTGACCTCGGCGGGGAGGCCCAGGAGCCGGATCGAGTTGGCCACGGTCGAGCGATCCCGGCCGACGACCCCGGCCACCTCCTCCTGGGTCAGGCCGTACTGTTCGATCATCCGCTGGAAGGCGGTCGCCTCCTCGAGGGGGCCCAGGTCCTCCCGCAGGACGTTCTCGACCACGGCCAGGAGCAGGGCGTCCCGATCGGCCTTGTCCTTGACCACGGCCGGGATTCTGGCCAGACCGGCCATTCGGGCCGCCCGCCAGCGCCTTTCCCCGGCGATGAGTTCGAAACCGGATTCGACCCGCCTGACGACCACGGGCTGGATCAGTCCCTGCTCCTTGATGGACCGGGCCAGTTCGGCCAGGGACGCCTGGTCCAGTTTTCGCCTCGGCTGGTTGGGGTTGGGGGAGATGAGGGCCGGGTCGAGATAGGTGAAGCCGTCCTGAGGGGTAAGGTCGGCCTCGCCCTCGGCCCTGGGGGCGAAGAGCGAGTCCACCCCGGCGCCCAGTTTTTTCCCGAATTCCAGATTTTCGGGGCTGGTGGTGTCGCTCAGCCCCCTACCCATACCGAACTTGGGCATGTCTCTTTCTCCCGTCCAGAATTTCCGCGGCCACCTCGAGGTAGGCCTGGGCGCCCCGGGACTGGATGTCGTACATCAGCGCCGGCAGACCGTGACTGGGGGCCTCGGACAGCCGGACGTTGCGCGGCACGAGGGTCTCGAACACGTGTTCCCCGAAATGACGCCGCACGTCCTGGGCCACCTGGTGACAGATGCGGTTGCGGGGGTCGAACATGGTCAGCAGGATGCCCTCCAGGCCCAGGTCCGGATTGAGCGCCCGTTTGACCCGCCGCACGGTGTCCAGGAGCTGGCCCAGGCCCTCGAGGGCGTAGTATTCGCACTGCAAGGGGATCAGGATCGAGCGGCAGCAGGTCAGGGCGTTGATGGTCATCATCCCCAGGGAGGGCGGCGTGTCCAGGATCGTGAAGTCGTAGTCTTCGCCCAGGGCCTGCAGCTTGTCTCGGAGGATGTGTTCCCGTCCGGGCAGGGCCATCAACTCCATCTCGGCGGCAAAGAGGTCCACGTGGGCCGGCAGGACCGACAGATTGTTCATGGGGCCGGGCTGAATCAGGTCCGTCGGCCCGGCCCGGCCGATGACCAGGTGGTAGATGTTGGCCGCCTGGCAGTCGGCCAGCCCCAGGCCCGAGGAGGCGTTGCCCTGGGGGTCGCAGTCCACCAGCAGGACCCGCTTTTCCGCGGCGGCCAGGGAGGCGGCCAGGTTGACGGCGGTGGTCGTCTTGCCGACCCCGCCTTTCTGGTTGGCGATGGCGATGAAGTAACCCATGGACAATGCCGTGTGGTGTGGTTCGCGTTGAACCTAGAATACGGAATGGGTCTCGCCGGGGCAAGCGAAAAAGGGGGCGGGGCTCCCGCCGGGGAACGGCCCGCCAGAGATGGCCTGAATACCGGTCTGGTTTCGGCCGGTTGCCCGCCGGACCTGGCCGGCCCGGAAGCGGAGTGGTAAACTTCAGACCATGGATCGGGGAGGCACATCGTGAACCGGATGGTCGGGTCGGGGGTCGCGCTCGGCCTGCTGGCGTCCGGGATTTTTTTCGCTCACCCCGCCTTGGCGGCCGGAGCGGACCGGACCGGCGGCGATCCTTCGGTCGTTGACCAACTCAACCGCCGGATCGACCGCCGGCTGAACCGGGAAAACCGGCGGTATCTGGACCTGCGTCGCCGGCTCGATCGGCTGCATCGGCAACGGGACCAGCAGCGGCGACTTATCGACCGGCACCTCCAGGACCTGCGGCAGCGTCACCAAGATCGCAAGCGGTATCTTTATCGTCGTTAGCCCAGGGGGCGGTCGCGGCCTCGGCCTCGCTCATCTCGCCCCTCAAGCCGCTGAGTACGATCACCGTTTTCTGGTCCACGCTAAACTGCCTTCCGGCCATCTGACTGCCTCCTGCCGGGCAGCCTAGCACTAAGCAATTCCTCGATGCCCAGGAGCGGGTACTCGTAACTCCGGCCGCCCTCGGCCTCGAAGATGACCGTGGCCCGGTGCGGGCCGGACTTGGGGTGCCGGTGCTGAAAGGTCGCCTCAACCACCTTGCCCCGCAGCACCCAGGGTGGCAGTGGCCACTCTTGCTTCGCGATCAAAGATTGGTAAGAAATTATTTGGTCGTCCGCGTTGGCCGCCTCCACTTCGTTTCGGCTTCTCCGGGTAAGGCCACCACCTTGTCATCTGCACCTGGCGAGGCCCCTGTGGATGCGCTGCCTAAATGGGTATGCGGCGCGGCTCAGCCGTCAAGATATTAAAAAGGGGAGTTCGCCGAAGTCGCGGCGCGACCGGAGGTCCGGTGAGATCCCGGCCGGGCTTTCCTCGCCGTCCGGTTGATTCAGGCCTGGTTCTGTTCCTTCTTTTCGCGGGCCCGTTCGGCCAGGCGCATCTCGCGGCGGCGGCGGGCCTCCTCGTGGCGGCGCTTTTCGTCCTCGGTCTCCACGATCAGCCGCGGCAGTTCGGTCGGCCGGCCGGTATGGTCAAGGGCGACAAAGGTCAGGTAGGCGCTGGCCGTGTGGCGCACGTCGCCGGTGGTCAGGTTCTCGGCCTCGATCCTGACCCCGATCTCCATGGACGTCCGGCCGACAAAGTTGGCGCTGGCCTTGAGGATCAGCATGTTGCCCACGTGGACCGGGAAATGAAAATCCAGCCGGTCGATGGAGGCGGTGACCACCACCCGGCCGGAGTGCCGGGTCCCGACCATCCCGGCCACGTTGTCGATGTACTTCATGATCACGCCGCCGTGGACGTTGCCCAGGGGATTGGCGTCCTGGGGCATCATCTGGATGGCGGTCACCAGGCTGGAATCGGCGCAGCGTTTGGCTTCCATGGTGGTTCTCCTAAAACGATGTCCAAATATAATAACAAGATCATGGGTTCGGCGCCACACAGGGGTGGTCAAGTCATCACCCGTCAACCTGTAAGATAATAGGGTTGACATTTTCCTTACTATAAAGTAAGTTATTCGTAAAAAGTAAGGAACCACGATGCCGACCGCCACTCTGACCAGCAAGGGCCAGACCACCATCCCTCAAAAAATTAGGGAGCACCTGGGGCTCCAGCCGGGGGACCGGCTCGAGTTCGTGGTCCAGGCCGACGGCTCGGTGCTGATGGTCCCGGCCACGGTCCGACTGGCCGATCTGAAGGGGATCCTGTTGCCGCCGGGCAAGCCGATCCCGCCGGAAAACATGGAGCAGGCCATGCGGATCCAGGGCCGGGCGACCCGCAAGATGAAGAGCAAGGGGCGGCCCAAGTGATCGGCCTGGACACCAACGTGCTGGTCAGTTTCCTGATCCAGAGCGAGCACGAGCAGACCGGGGCGGCGGCCCGGTATTTGGCCGAGAATTGCGGACGAAAAACGCCGTGTTTTGTCAACCGGATCGTGCTGGTGGAGCTGGTCTGGGTCCTGGAGACGGCCCAGTACCAGCGGGGGGTGATCGCCGACGTGCTGGAGCGGCTGTGCCGAGCGGCCGAGTTGCGGGTGGAGGACGGGGACGCGGCCCTGGCGGCGGCGCGCCGCTATCGGACGGGCGAGGCCGATTTTTCTGATTACTATTTGGGCCAGGTGAACAAGCGCCTGGGGTGCGCCTCGACGGCCACCTTTGACCGCCGCGCCGCCGCCCTGCCCGAGTTCAGTTTGATTAATAATTAGTGGGCGGTACGGCGGGCTCGAACAATAAATACCCAATCGCGGTCATAATTCCGGGCGTTACGGTTTCCCATAGCAACCCAATTCCGCCTACGGGCCGCGTCATTAACAAAAAAAATTGACATTTGGATTTGGTTTAGTATAATTATTCCTATAATCATTTTTTTGTAACAGAAGGGTATCGCCATGGCACAGCAGGAAAACAAAACGAGCCCGGGAATTGACCTAGATACCGGAGAAATTAGGTTCGATTATATAAAGAGTAATCATTTTAGAGTAATCCACGTTGACGGGATATTTGGTGGAATACGACCCGATTCAGATTCCATCTTTATGGGTGTATGGAACGAGCGTTGGCCTATTCCAAAACAAGTAGTATTCGAATTCGATAGGTCATCGGGTATGGGTCCAGAAAAATATCGATTAGGCAGAGATTCAGTTATAAGAGAAATGGAGGTAGGACTTGTTATGAATATGAAGATGGCAAAATCTTTCAAAGTCTGGCTAGAAGATAAAATTGAAAAGCATGAGGAACGCATGAAGACCAAAACTTCTAGCAACGACAAATGACTGTAGACTAAACTAGGAGGTGACATCAGTGGACTATTCACTGGGCGAACAATTAAATAATTCGCAGGATCATACCGATTACTTGTGGAAAATGAACTGGGAAGAACCGGAGGTAGTTACTGCTTCAGTACAGGTTTTTCGACATAAACGTAGTGAATCCTCTGAATTGCCTAATATTATTTATTGGCAGGTCTTAAGAGATATATCCCAACAACAAACAGAAAACGAAATAGAATATACGGACTTACAGTACAATAGGCCGGAAAATATTTTCAGTCCGGATATAATTGGGTTAACCCGGGATTTATATAAATTAAATGAGTTTAGAAGCCTCGACGACAACTGGAATGAATATGGATCAGAAGCTCCGAATGAGCTGGCATTGGCAGCTGCAAGAGAAGTATTAATTGTTTTGCAAAAAGTCGGATTGGCGCCGTCGAGACTAGCCCCATCGGCTGAAGACGGAGTGGGGATTTCTTTTTATAAAGGAAATAAATATGCAAACATAGAGTGCTTTAATGATGGTGAAATATGGGCGACAATAAGTGATCCACCGAAGGAGGCGGAAATCTGGCAACTATCTATTTCGCCTGAAGATATTCGATTGTCGGTGGAGAAAATTGGGAGTTTTTTAGATGCGTAGTTGTTATCCGACGCAACTGTACCAAAATTCGAGGGGTCCGGATAATCAATTTGGAACAGATGAGAAACTATACATAAGATTTCAGGGGATTGACGAAGCAGGCAGAGTAGACGAAGTAGACATCAAATTTCCAAATCAATCTACCAATAGGGAAAAACACAGCCAACCGCATTGGGTTTTGTGTAGTATGAGTTGTCCAGAATTTCTAACTTGGGGATTTGGTTTTTTTTTGGTTAGGCAAGTTCCGGCAAGTCTCCAGACGGAAGGAGGGAAAAAACGCTTTTTTAGGGTAGAGCATAAACCAGTAATGTACAACTATTCGCACTCAGAAGTACGAATGTATAACGATAAGCTATTCAAAGAGGAGGGACCAAAAAAACCAAAACACGGGTTGAAAAAGATGTACCGTGTAAGATTGAGAGATGTCATCGAGATTTTAAGGGAACCAGATGACGAACCATATGTATGTAATCCATAATTTGGAAAAATGGAGTTAAGAAATTCCCCATCAATAAATTTAGAGCCACATTTTAAAGTCGGCGAGTCAATACCCTATCTTACAAGTTATATACTAAGCATTCCCCGGAGGGTCTGTGCATTGTTGATGGCACGTCCGTCGTAATCGTTATTGAAAAAAGCATACAGGGTCCGGTCCGACATATGAGGTCGCAGGCGGTCGGCCCAGGCGGACAGTTTTTCAGTCGAATAATCATACCGGTACAGCTCTTCGCCCAGGCCGTGCCACCGGACGTACAAAAAACCCGTGGTCGGAATAATGTCCGCCGGCATCTTGGGATGACTGACGGCCACAAAGGCGGCCCGGTGTCGGGCCAGCAGGGCCGCCGTGTCATCGTCCCACCAGGACGCGTGCCGGAACTCGATGGCGTGGCGCGGCCCGTCCGGGGGCAGTAATTTCAGGAATTTTTCGAGCCGCCCCAGGTCTTGCTCCAGGCTCGGCGGAAGCTGCCACAAAATGACCTTCAGCCGTCTGAGGGGGCTGACCCGCTCCAAAAAGGCCTCCAAAACCTCGTCGCAATCCACCAACTTCCGAAAGTGGGTGATCGACCGGTGTCCCTTGACCACCAGATGAAAATGCTCGGGCAGCCGGGTGTTCCAGGCGTTGATGGCGTTTTGGGTGGGGAAGCGGTAAAAGGTGGCGTTGACCTCGACGGTGTCGAACCGCTCGGCGTAGAAGCTCAGCCGGTCCGCGCCCCGGACGCCCTGGGGGTAAAAGAGGCCGTCCCAGTCCTTGTAGGTCCAGCCTGATGTGCCGACGTACAGCGCCACGTTTGCCACCCCGGCCAGATTAGCTGCCGAAATCCATCAATCACCCAAGTTCCCTTGCAGGATAGTCCTCGTGCCCCGGTCCAGGCCCGCCCGCCTATTTGCAGGGCGGCGGGCCTGGCCCGTTCCTCTTGACGGGCAATCCAAGATCAAGGTCTTTGGCAATAAAGTCTGGACTCCACGATGACGGCGTCTGAACCACCGGGTATTCCGGCCCGAGCCAGGCAGGCACTCTTTTAAGTTCGCCCCATCCACGATGTTCGGACATCGCCCCCGCCGCCCTGCAAAAAGGCGGGCGGGGGCGATGTTTAATTAGCCCTGATTTTATCAAGTTTCTTCAGGCGGTTCCCACTCGCTCCCTGGCAAGAAGGTCGGTGGGCCTGGCACAGCCCTCGGCCGACGCAGGTTATCGCCGCGGCCGGTTCCCCGCCTACCGCCGCTCCGCCTCTTGCCGGGCAAGCTCCTCTTCCCGCAGGGTCCGGCGCAGGACCTTGCCGATCAGGGACCGGGGCAGCGCGTCCCGGACCTCGACCTCCTCGGGCACCAGGTGGGGCGACAGGTTTTCGGCGCAAAACTCGCGTACTTCCTCGGGGTCGATCTTCTGGCCGGCCTTGGGCACCACGTAGGCCTTGAGGTATTCGCCCTTGTCCGGGTGGGGCAGGCCCACGGCCACGGCCTCGGCCACCCCGGGGTGATGGTGGAGGACCTCGTCGATTTCCGAGGGATAGACGTTGAACCCGGAGACTACGATCAGGTCCTTGATCCGGTCGACGATGGTCACGTAGCCGTGCTCGTCCATGACCCCGATGTCGCCGGTGTGGAGCCACCCCTGGCGGACGATCCGGGCCGTCTCCTCGGGCATGTTCCAGTAGCCCGACATCATCTCCGGGCCGCGGACGACGATCTCGCCGGCCTGGCCCGGGGCCAGGTCCTTGGTGCCGGACTCGAGGTCCACGATCTTCCACTCCACGTCCGGGAAGGGGATGCCGACCGTGCCCGGCTTGCGGAGGCCGTGGTAGGGATTGCAGGCCACGGCCGACACCGCCTCGGTCAGGCCATAGCCCTCGATCAGGCCGGCCCCGCTGCGCCGCTCGAACTCATCCCTGACCGCCCGGGGCAACGGCGCCGCGCCGACGAAGATGCCCCGCAGCGAGGTCAGATCGTACCGGTCCAAATCGGGCAACTCCTTGATGGCGATGAACATGGTCGGCACGCCGGCCATGAGCGTCGGCCGCTCATGGTGCACGGCCTTGACCAGGCCCAGGGCGTCGAACCGCGGCAGGAGGATGGTGGCGCCGCCGTGGAGCAGCGGGGCGTTCAGGCCCGCGGACAGGCCGAAGCCATGGAACAGCGGCATCACCCCCAGGACGGAGTCGCCGCCCTCCAGGCCGACCCAGGCGGCAAGCTGCCGGGCGTTGACCGCCAGGCCGTAATGGGACAGCATGATCCCCTTGGAAACGCCGGAGGTGCCGCCCGAGTAGATCAGGGCGGCCATGGCCTCGGGGTCGATGGCCGGCCGGGGCGGGGGCTCGGTCTTCTTGAGGAAATCCTTGAACTTGAAGGTCCGCCGGTCCCGCTCGACTCTGACCGCCGGCATGCCGGCGTCCAGCCGTCTTTTCAAGGGGTACAGGACGCTCAAGGGTAAGGGCAGAAAGTCGGTCAAAGTGGTGTAGACGATCAGGTCCAGATCGACTTCGGATTTGAGGTTGTCGACCCGTTGGGACAGGAGGTCCAAGGCGATCACGGCCTTGGCCCCCGAGTCGTCGATCTTGTAGATCAGTTCCCGCTCGACGTTGAGCGGGTTGGCCAGGACCAGGCTCGCCCCCAGGCTCGAGACGGCGTAGAAGGCGATGGCGAACTGCGGGCAGTTGGGCAGGAGCAACATCACCCGGTCGCCGGGCCCCACGCCGCGGCGGCTCAGGTGACCGGCGAAGTGGTCGATATGCTCGATCAGTCGGGCGTAGGTCAGGGTTCGGCCCATGAACCTGACGGCCGGCCGGTCGGCCGACGCCGCGGCCTGTTGGCTGAGGAGCGAGTAAAGGTCAAGGCGGGGGTAATCCAGGCGGGGGGGCACGTGATCGTCGTAGAATTCGAGCCACTGGTGGTCGGTCATGGTCGATGCCCCCGATGGATGGCGGCGTTTGGCCCCGGACGGGCCGGTCCCGGGAGGACGAAACGATGGTTAAGGTTGTACTTTCCGGCCAAAGGGTTGTCAAGCCGGCGGCGGCGGGCTAGGGAAAGACCTTGACTGGACCCGTGGCCCGTGCTAGTTTCTAGTCAATCTGGCGGATAGCGGGAGAGTGTAACTCATTGATTATAATTCGAGGAGCGCCGCCGCGCCCGGACCGGCCGAGCCGCGGCCACAGATTGGTTCGGGCCTGCACGGAGGCCGGCCGGATGATTGGGGGCCGACATGAATAGGATGCCCCGCCAAGGGGTAGTATAACCTCCTGACCGCAAGGTCGAGGAGGTTTTTTTTGAGAGGTGGCGTTGGAGTTCAGACGGAGACATCTGCTCGGACTGGCCGATCTGGAGGCCGCCGAGATCGAACTGATTCTGGATCAGGCGGAACGGCTCAAGGAGATTTCGTCCCGCCGGATCAAGAAGGTGCCGCTGCTGCGGGGCCGGACGGTGGTCCACTTCTTTGTCGAGCCGTCGACCCGGACCCGGTTGTCGTTCGAGCTGGCGGCCAAGCGGCTCAGCGCCGACACGGTCAGCCTCAGCGCCTCGACCTCGAGCCTGACCAAGGGCGAGACCCTGATCGACACGGCCCGCAACCTGGAGGCCATGTCCCCGGACGTGATCGTCATCCGCCACGCCTGCTCCGGGGCGCCGGCCATGCTGTCGAAGGTCGTCCAGTCCAGCGTCATCAACGCCGGTGACGGCATGCACGAGCACCCCACCCAGGGCCTGCTGGATTTGATGACGGTCAAGGAGCAGAAGGGCGGTAAGGACGGGCGGATCGAGGGCCTTAGCGTGTCCATCATCGGCGACGTGGCCCATTCCCGGGTGGCCCGGTCCGACATCCACGGCTTCACCCGGCTGGGCTGCCGGGTCAAGGTCTTCGGCCCGGCGACGCTGATGCCGATGTACGTCGAGTCGCTGGGGGTCGAACGGGCGGGCTCGATGGCCGAGGCCGTCGAGGACGCGGACGTCATCATTCTGCTGCGGATGCAGCGGGAGCGGCTGACGGAGGCCCTGATCCCCAGTCTGCGGGAATACGCCGTCGAGTTCGGCCTTAACACGGCTCGGCTCGAGCAGGCCAAGCCCGACGTGATCATCATGCATCCCGGTCCGCTCAACCGCGGCGTGGAGATCACCCCCGAGGTGGCCGACGGCCCGTGGTCGGTCATTCTGGATCAGGTGGAAAACGGGGTGGCGGTGCGGATGGCGCTGTTGTTTCTGCTCCTGGGCGAGGAGGAGTCGTGAACCTGCTGGTGAGGGGCGGCCGGGTGATCGACCCCAAGACCGGCCTGGACGAGACGGCCGACGTGCTGGTCAAGGACGGCCGGATCGAGGCCGTGGCCCCGGATCTGCCGGTCCCGTCGGCCGTGCCGCAACTGTCGGCCGCCGGCTGCGTCGTCTGCCCGGGGCTGATCGACATGCACGTTCATCTCCGGGAGCCGGGCCACGAGTACAAGGAGACTATCGCCAGCGGCACCCGGGCCGCGGCGGCGGGCGGTTTCACCGCCGTGGCCTGCATGCCCAACACCGAGCCCATCAACGACAACCAGTCGGTGACCCGCTACATCCTGGAGACGGCCGAGGACGAGGGGATCGTTCGGGTTTATCCGGTGGCCGCCGTTTCCGTGGGCCAGGCCGGCGAACAACTGACCGAGGTCTGGGACCTGAAGGCCGCCGGGGCCAAGGCCCTCAGCGACGACGGCCGCCCGGTCAACAGCGCCGCCCTGATGCGGCGGGCCCTGGAGTAAGATCGGAAGGCACACG
>JAHJDS010000250.1 GCA_018812395.1 Pseudomonadota bacterium | reverse complement strand
GTCGTCCTCTTCGGCGGCCTCGGTCGCCGCCTGCTCGGCCGCCGCCTGCTCGGCCGCCGCCTGCTCGGCCGCCGCCTGCTCGGCCGCCGCCTGCTCGGCGACCAGATACTCGGCCGCGACCTGGACGAGTTCCTCGGCCTTGGCCTCGTCGATCCCGTCGATGGCGGCCAGTTCCTCGATCGTCGAGCCGGCCACCTGTTCGGCCGAGGTGTACCCGGAGGCGAACAGCGTGTCGGCGATCAACTCGCCGGTGACGGTGATCTCGAGCAGGGAGCGATACCCGTCGCGCAGTTGCTGGCTGTAGTCGCTGTCGCTGACGACGTCGATCCGCCAGCCGGTCAGCTTGCCGGCCAGCCGGACGTTCTGTCCCTTGCGACCGATGGCCAGGGACAGGTGCTCGTCGGGGACGATGACCTCCATGGTCCGGTCGGCCTCGTCGATGATCACGCGGGAAACCTCGGCCGGGGCCAGGCTGTTGCAGACGAACTTGGCCGGATCGGCGTTCCAGGGAATGATGTCGATTTTTTCGCCCCTCAGTTCCTGGACCACGCTCTGGACCCGGGAGCCCTTGACCCCGACGCAGGCGCCGACCGGGTCCACGTCCGAGGCCCGGGAGGCCACGGCGATCTTGGTCCGGCCGCCCGGCTCCCGGGCGACGCTGACGATCTCGACCACCCCCTCGGCGATCTCGGGCACCTCCATCTCGAAAAGGGCCTTGAGGAATTCGGGATGGGTCCGGGACAGGATGATCTGGGGACCGCGGGAGATGCGCTTCACGTCCAGGACCCAGGCCCGCACCCGGTCGCCGGGGCGATAGGACTCCCGCGGCACCTGCTCCCGAGGGGGCAGCACGGCGTCGGTCCGGCCCAGGTTGACGATCAAGGAGCCCTTGTCGTAGCGGGTGACGATGCCGTTGATGATCTCGCCCTGCCGGTCCTTGAAGTCCTCGTAAATGATGTCCCGCTCGGCGTCCTTGATGCGCTGGATGATGACCTGTTTGGCCGACTGGGCGGCGATGCGGCCGAAGGTGTCGGTGTCCATCTTGACGCCCAGCTCGTCGCCGATCTCGCAGTCGGGATCGAGCTTCTTGCCCTCCGCCAGGGAGATTTCGAGGGCGTCGTCCTCGACCAGTTCGACGACCTCCTTGAACTCGAAGACCTCGATTTCCTCCAACTCTTCATTGTAGGTGACCTCGAGTTCGTGGCGGGGGCCGAACTTCTTTTTGGCCGCGCTGCGGATGGCCTCCTCGAGGGTCATGATCAGGATTTCGCGCTCGATGCCCTTGTCCCGACTGACCTGATCGATAATCCGTGCTAAATCGTTCACCGCTTTAACCTCCGGCCGCTGGGGGCCGATAAGACTATTCGAAGCCCTCGGGGCAGAGCCGCACCCGCTTGGTTTGGTCCCCCGGCACCAGCACTTGCTCGCCGTCCACCTCGACGGCCACGTCCTCTCCGACCAGCCCCTCCAGCCGACCGATGACCACCCCGCCGGGAACCTCGAAACCGGGACAGACGACCTTGACCCGCCGCCCGGCGAAGTGGGCGAATTCCGCGGGGCGGCGCAAGGCGCGGGTTAGCCCCGGGGAGGTGACCTCCAGATGGTACGGCCCCGCCAGGTCCAGGTAGACGTCGATCAGGTCCCCGGCCCGGCGACTGATGGCGGCGCAGTCATCGACGCTCAAGCCCCCGGGTCGATCGACCACCAGTTTCAGGACCCCCCTCGCACCGCCTGGTTTGTACTCGACGTCCAGGAGGGTGTAACCCAGATCCTCGATCATGGGCCTGACCGCCCGTTCCGCGACCAGGTCGGCCCGACCCGGCTCGGCGTCCGGTTCTGGTTGTGCCGTTTCGGTCATCGATGCTTCCGCGTCAGGGACGACCAACCGTCCGGTTCATGCCGGCGATCCGTCCCGCTCTTAATTCCGCTCCATTGGGGCTTCTCGAACGCCCCGACCTCCAATGGTTCGCCCCGGCCCCCGAGCGTCGCCCCGGTGCGTGGCCCCGGTGCGTGGTCCCGGAGCGTGGCCCCCTTTAAAACGAAAGGGCGGGCAATAGGCCCACCCCGGTAACCCGCCTTGTTCGGCCCGCAGTCAACCGACGTCCAGAGTGCTGGCAACGCTCAGCCGGCCAGAGATCGAGATAAATGCGCCCGGGCGCCGGAGCGTCGCCGATCGGCCGACTTCACCGGTCAGCGAGACGCCCGGCTCGACCTCAATACAGCCGACCGAAACGGCCGGTTGGGCTCGAGGTTGCCGCACGATCCACAAATCAAAGCCGACCCGCGATCAGGGCCTGGTCCGGAAGTTCACCTCCCGGCCCGGCCCCCCGCGCCCGGGGTGGGGCGGGCTAAGCGCCGCGCCGCCCCGGGAAGGAGCGCTATGGAACACTCCCCGGCGGCCTCGACAAGGGACGACCACCGATGGGCTGGAGCGGGCAACGGGGGTCGAACCCGCGACATCAAGCTTGGGAAGCTTGCACTCTACCAACTGAGCTATACCCGCCCACCTGCCATAAACTTAGCACTCGAGGGTGCCTATGGCAAGGGTAAAGCGTAGCTTTCCCGAGGGCCGATGTCAAGGGCGATCCTGTTATTTTTTCGAAAAAAACGTCCCCCGGGCGCGGTCCAGACATTCACGTCCGGGGGTCGGGAAAACAGGGCCCCTGGTCCGGATTCACGCCCCCAAGTCGATTTTTTTACCGGACTTTACCTCTTGTCAAAAGCAGTCAACTCGGCTATGATTGCGCCCTTGATCCAGACAGTTAACTTCACGGAAGGATAACATGACTCGTATCGCCGTCATCGGCATGGGTTACGTGGGTATTCCCTGCGCCGCGCTCCTGGCTGACGTGGACGGTTTCGACGTGACCGGCGTCCAGCGCCGGTCGAATCGCTCGGGCTGGAAGATAGACGTGCTCAACGCCGGGCGTTCCCCCTTCGAGGGTGACGAACCCGGCCTGGATGATTTGATCAAGCGCGTCGTGGACAAGGGCGCCTTCCGGGTGACGGATGACTTTTCGGTCCTGGCGGACATGGACATCGCCCTGATCGACGTCCAGACCCCGACCGACGGATCGGACCATCGACCCAAGTACCTGTCCATGAAGGAGGTCTCCCGTCAGGTCGGGGCTTTTATGAAGAAGGTGATCCTGATCATCATCGAATCCACGGTGGCCCCGGGCACGACCCAGCACGTGGTTCAGCCCATTCTGGAACGAAAAAGCGGACTCGAGGCCGGCCGGGACTTTTCCCTGGCCTACTCCTACGAGCGGGTCATGCCCGGACGACTCATCGATTACATCGTCAATCTGCCCCGGATCGTCGGCGGGATCGACGAGCGGTCGGAAAAACTGGCCGTGGACATGTACCAAAAGATCGTCAAGGCCAACATCTATTCGACCGACGTCCTGACCGCCGAGACGACCAAGACCATGGAAAACGCCTACCGCGACGCCAACATCGCCTTTGCCAACGAAATGGCCCTGGTGTGCGAGAAGCTGGGCATCGACGTCTACGAGGTCCGGCGCCTGATCAACACCCGGTCCGAACGGCACATGCACGAGCCCGGCACCGGCGTCGGCGGACACTGCCTGCCCAAGGACACCTGGCTGCTCAGGTACGGCCTGCAGAAATACGGCGACCCGGACATGGAGCCCCAGTTCATCAGCCTGGCCCGGGCGGTCAACGACTACATGCCCATCCACCTGTCCAACCTGGTCAAGGCCGGCCTGGCCGAGGCCGACATCCCCCTCAAGGAGGCCAAGGTGGCCCTGTTGGGCGTGGCCTACCTCGAGGACTGCGACGACACCCGGAACACGCCGGCCTACAGCGTCATCGGCGAACTGGAGTCCCACGGCGTCGAGGTGATCGCCCACGATCCCCACGTCCGGGCCAAGGACTTCCCCGAGGCCGAACTCACCAAGGACCTCGAGGCGGCCCTGACCGGCGCCGATTGCGCGGCCATCATCACCAAACACCGCCCGTATTACGACCTGGACCTGGACCTGGTTAAGAGGGTCATGCGCACCCCGTTCATCGTCGACGGCCGCAACGTGCTCGAGGCCGAGAAGATCAAGGCCGCGGGCGTGGCCTACAAGGCCATCGGCAAGGGCCGGAGCAACCATGGCTGAGTCGATCCAGGGCCGATTGGTCCGGGAGGTCCTCGAGGCCGGCCGGTGCGTCATGTGCGGCGCCTGCGTCGGTCTGTGCCCCCACTTCCGGTTCCGAGACGGCCTGGTGGTCAAGACCGACGAATGCACCCTGGAGCAGGGTCGTTGCGCCGACCTCTGCCCCCGGCTGGTGGACGATCCGGCGGGCTTGTTCACCGATCTGGGGCTGACGCCCCCCGAAGGCGAGGAACTGGGTCCGGCCCTCGAGGTCTGCCTGGCCCGGGCCGTGGTGCCGGCGGCCGGGGTGCAGTACGGCGGGGTGGTGACCGCCCTGGTCAGCCTGATG